>CAJJYX010000015.1 GCA_905197435.1 uncultured Bacteroides sp. | reverse complement strand
CGATCAATGAGGAGACCAAGGAGATAGAGGAGACGGTAGAGGGCAAGTTCCGACAGTATCCTTTGCGCCTGGCTTGGGCGATTACCATCCACAAAAGCCAGGGATTGACTTTTGACCATGCAGTGATTGACGCCAGCGCTTCCTTTGCGCATGGGCAGGCATACGTGGCTTTGAGCCGTTGCAAGACTCTGGAAGGAATGGTGCTTAGTGCTCCGTTTTCTGCAAAGGCCATTATCACCGACGATGCAGTGGATACTTTCACGATAGAAGCACGGAGAAACGAGCCGGACGAGAAGCGTTTCCGTTCCTTGCAGCAAGCCTATTATCTGGAACTGTTGTCGGGCCTGTTCGATTTTTTGCCTATAGAGCAAGCTTTGCAACGGTATGTGCGGTTGATAGACGAGCATTTGTACAAGCTTTTTCCTAAACAGCTGGCAGCTTGTAAGGAGGGAATGGAACGCTTTCATGACAGAGTGACGAAGGTAGCCCAAAAATTCAGTATCCAATATACTCGTCTGATTGATACTGCACAGGATTATGCGACAGACAAGACATTGCAGGGGCGCATCCACTCTGCTGTCACTTATTTTCAGGAACAGTTGCAGCCACTGGATACAGTGATGGCGAATACGGTGGCTTCTGACAACAAGGAACTGAAAAAGAAGCTTCGTGATGCCATGGAAGAGCTGGAAAAATTGTTTGACTTGAAGACCGATTTACTTGATTATGTACTGGCACATGGATTCCATGTAGCGGAATACTTGAAACAGAAAGCACTCCTTTCCATTGATGATTCTGCCTCGCAAAAAGGGAAAAAAGGGAAGAGCTCTGCCGGCAAAGGAGAGCTGGAAAGCTGGCAACCGGATAGGGGAAAAAGTCCCCGCGAACGGAAACGTGCTGCAGCTGTTGAAGTACCCAAGGATGTGCTGCATCCGGAACTTTACAACCGCTTGATAACATGGCGCAATGCGGAAGCTTCTGCATTGGGACTGCCCGTATACACCGTCATTCAGCAGAAAGCGATTCTGGGTATCAGCAATCTGTTGCCTTCGGATAAAGCCATGCTTGTGCGTATTCCGTATTTCGGAAAGAAAGGGGTGGAGAAATATGGAGATATGATTCTGGAAATGGTGCATACTTACCGCAAAGAGAGGGGATTGGCAGAGCCGGAGCTATTATGATCTAATCTGTTGCAATCCGGCCCAACATTACTGTAATCCGAACATCAGTTTTATTCCTTCATCCAGCGTATGTGGCTGATACTCCAGTTCCCGGCGTGCTTTCTCTATGCTTAGTCCGCTGAAACGGGGACGAGGTGTTTTTTCATCCATCTCCTTCGTGGTGACGGGACGGATGAGCGAACGGTTCAATCCTAATATTTCTGCCACCCGGTAAGCAATGTCTGCAATGGTCAGGCACTCACTCCCACAGAGGTGGTAGATGCCGTTTTGCGGGTGATTTATCAGCTTCTCCACTCCTTGCGATATGTCTCCCACGAAGGTGGGCGTACGCCATTGGTCGGAAACAACGAACATTTCTTCATTGCTCCTTAATCTGTTCGCCACCAGTTGGAGCACATTGCCATGCTGTCCGGGCAGGGTGGTACCGTACACTACCACTACACGTACGATAACATAATCCCTGCAAACAGCAGCGATACGCTTTTCACCTTCCAGCTTGGTGTAGCCGTAATAGTTGACGGGAGCAGGCATGTCTTCTTCCGTATAGAGTCGGTCTGTATCACCATCGAAAACGAAGTCAGTGGAAAGATGGATAAAGCGGCTGCCCCTTGTCTTGCAACATGTTGCAAGATGCTCGACTGCAGTAATATTGACGGCATCAGCTTCTGCATGGTGCGTCTCGCAATAATCGGGGACGGAGAGGGCGGAGGCATTGATTACGGCATCGGGCTGCACTTCCTGGAAAAGCTTTTCCACTTCCTGTCGATTGCATATATCCATGCGGATAAAGCGATAGTCTCCCGAATGAGGACAGATGTCATCATGCAGGGAACAGCCTGTTGTCTGATATGACAAATTACGGGATAAATCGTCGAGGATGCGCCTGCCGGTAAAGCCGTTGGCACCTATTACTAATATCTTCTTTCTTGCCATTGGTTCTATTGTTAAGTAATGGACATCAATAGGGTACATGCCTTCCCTGCTGTACTTCGATGCGTATACCGAAAGCTCCGTTGGCAGACTTCAATTCGAACGCCCCTTTGAAATTGTTCTTTTCCCATGGCAGTGCGGAAGGATTGGGCACTTTCCATCCGTCCTTGTCGTATTCGCCATACGTATGGATACGCATGCCATTCTTCAAAGTGAAACTTCCCATTTGCAGGTTGTCGGTAGAGCCCCAAAAGTTGCTCAATCCGAAAGGGTTCGAGCTGAAATACCGGGAGTTGCTGAGGGAGAATATGTTTGAGAGACCTTGTGAATAAGTCACGTCCGGGTTCAGTCGGAAGATGCGGCTGTAGTCTTTGCTGGCATCCGGTATCTCCAAAGTGAATTTGGGAAGAGTGGGGGTGGACAGATTCATCAACCCCATATCCAGCAGGAAACCGTCGTAATTCTTCACATTAGGCAGAAGCTCCTTTTCAGATGGAGGCATTCTCTCGGAAGAAGTCTCGCCCCGTATAGACGCAGAACGTACCGTATCGGCAGGCATCTCGCTCTGTGCGCTGACGGATGACATGCCTGCAAGTAAAGTGATGATGCAGAAAAAGATTCGTTTCATAGTTCTTTGCTCACAAATTCAGTTGCTGTCCACCTCACAGGGGTAAACTGAACAAAGATACTTTTTTCCCCTCATTTCCGGAAATATCTTTGTATTATTTCTATTTCTTTATACGAATGGTAGGGGCAAAGATGGGCGAAGTCCTCCATTTCATTTTAGTGGGATCGTAGCTCCGTTCCAAGCCTCCATTAATGTCGAGCCAGTCCGTCACCTTCAGTTCCAGTACCATGCCATAACCACTTTGCGGGTACATCGGATTCATATACCCATGAAGGGAATTACTTTTTCCATAGCCCGAATATTGGCCGAAAGCATGCAGGCGCATGTAGGGATTGATGCGGTAGGCAACGGAGGCATTGTAGCCTATGTCCCATTGGGTTCCTCTGGGCGCGTCCCTTTTGGCATCTTTGGCTTTGGAAATGGCTGAGGGCGTGGCCATGGAGTAATGGGCGGCATATATCCCTCCGCTTATTTCCCAATGCCCATCGGGGCTGTAATATGTGAGTCCTGCACCTGCTTGCATGATGGAACCCATCGCAGGGTAAGTGGTATGGTTACCGTACATTGTCATTACGACTTCCGGTGAAAGCAGGAAATCGGCAAAACGCTGGAAGTCCCATTCAAAGATGTTTTTCTGAAAATGTATCTTATTGATGTCAGTCCATGGCAGGGGGTCCACGTATTCGGGGGTGGTGATATGAAGGTCTATCTCCTGCTGCTGTTCACCTTGCATGTCATGTTTTGGTAGAATTTCATCGAAAACGGTACGTTTGTCCTCTATGGGAGAAAAGGGAACCTGTTCTTTTTTTATGGGAGGGCGGTTCTTTATGGTATCCTCCGGAGTCTCACTCTGTGCATAGCTACAAAGTGAAGAACAGATAAAAGCAATAAATAATAACTTTCTCATAAATAGTAGTTTAGTTTTAGTTTAATTCACTATCAGTTTATATCCTATTCCCCGTATATTCACAATACGGATGCGCTTGTCTTTTGCCAGTTTATGCCGTAGTTTGGTGATAAACACATGCAGGCTGCGGGAATTGAAGAAGCTATCATCTCCCCAAAGGTCGAGCAAGACATTCTGGGTATTGACCACTTGGTTACGGTTTTCGCAAAGGCGTTTCAGTATTTCGGACTCGCGGTGAGAGAGTTCTACCTCTGTATCCACGTTAGGCGAAGCCGGGGTACCTGCAAAACTAAGTCGTTGTGTAACGGAATTGAAACGATAGCCACCGATTTCAAAAACGGTGCTTTCTTTGGGCTTTGCCTCGTTAAAGGAGAAGGCTTTACCTACCAGGGCCTTTATGCGGATAATGAGCTCCTGCATACCGAAAGGCTTTTTCAGGTAGTCATTGGCTCCCAGTTCAAAACCTTCCACCACATCGTTGATGGCAGAGCGTGCCGTGAGGAAAAGTACCGGTGTTTGTTTGTCGGTCTGCCGGATGCGGCGCACCATTTCGAAACCGTCCATACGGGGCATCATTACGTCTGCCACCAGCACGTCGGGACGGAGGTCGAAGAACCTGCGCAATCCCTCTTCACCGTCTGCTGCGGTGTGGATGATGAAGTTCTGTCCTTCCAATGTATCCTTGATAATCATGGCGAGGGTTTGTTCGTCCTCAACCAGAAGTACGGTTATCTTTTCCATAATTCGTATTTATGTTACAAGTAATGTAAAGTACCTTAGCAAGTAATTTAATCATGCTCATATCCTTATCGTAAAAGTACTTCCTTTTCCCAATTCGCTTTTTACCGATACGCTGCCGCCATGCTTTTCCGTCATGGTCTTCACATAGAATAATCCCAGCCCGTAACCTCTCACGTCGTGCAGATTGCCCGTAGGTACGCGGTAGAATTTGTCAAAGATATGCTTCTGCTTCTCAGGAGCAATGCCGATACCGTGGTCGCTGACGGATATTTCGGTCTGTTCATCCTGTCCTTCGGTGGCTATCTTTCGGCAATGGATGTTTACTTCAGCTTCTCCGTACGAATATTTGATGGCGTTGTCTATCAGGTTACTGATGATGTTGCTGAAATGCGTACGGTCGGCAAGTATGCTCAGGTCTTCCGGTTCGATGTCCACCGATATGTGGACGGGGCTTTCTGCTTTCAGCTTGTGTTGTTCAATGAGCTTTTCCAAAATGTCCCGTACTGCAAATTCTTCCGGGTGCAGGCGGAAAGTCCTGCGACGTTCCATACTCATGGAAAGTATCTGTTCAACCAGTCCGCTGAGACGCTGAAGCTGCTCCTGACAGATACGCAGGTACTTGTCGCGTTGGGCCTTTTCCTCCGCTTGATTGAAGTTGAGCAGGGCGTCGTTGGCAGCGTAGGCTACGGCGATGGGTGTTTTCAGTTCGTGGGTGATGTTGTTGGTGAAATCGCTTTTCATCTCTTCCAGTGTCTTCTGCTTCAGGATGGTGCGTATCAGGAACCAGAAGGAGAAGGCAAGTATGATAAGGATGATGAACGATGTGGCGAGAATGCCCGACATCTGTCGCAGAACCAGCATGTTGACCGGTTCCATGATGAGACGATAGCTTTGATTTGTATTGATGTCGAAGGAATAATTGTATTCTACGGCTTTTGTGGTGGGGACATAGCCGGGAGTACCTATGTTTGCCAGTGTGTCTACATAGAGAACGGTAGAGTCCCATTTGCTACCTTTGTGCAGATGTAGCAGCTTATGGGGAAGATTGATATTGCGGTCGTGCAGGAATGAAGTCAGCAGACTGTCATAAAGCGTTACGTCAGGGTCGGAAATGATGTCCAGTCCCGAATGCAGTCCGCGCTGGAAGTAGGTAGCGAGTTCCAGCATACTGTTTTGGTCGCGCAAAATTACGTCCAGTCCCCCTTGGGCTCTCAATGCGGATTGGGGAGAACTTCCTGAGTCCTTGAGAGCTTCTTCCAGATGTTCCTGTGCAGAATCGGCTGACATCCACCGGGCTTTATCCTTTTTCCTGCGCTGGTCGATGAAAAGCACACTGTCTTCTTTGGCAAGCAAAGAGACATCCTTCCTGACACTGACTTCCACGCGGGTTGAATCATTCGGGCGGGTCACATAGACACTGTCCTCTTTAGGCATGAATACTTTTTGCAAGGTAGTGTTTTCCAAGGAATTTTCACGGGAGATGGTGGTACTGCTACGGACAAATGATTTCCCGTCATTGTTGTATCCGGTTGATACGCTGATTTCACCATGGCTTATGTTGTCCTGCTTCAGCTTATTCACGCGTATCATCATCTCATTATAATCACTCATGCGCATGGCTTCGGTGATGTCCCTTTCCATTTCGCTGTGCATAGTGTGGTAGAGGCTCGTAAGCCAGTATGCTTGATAGGCAAAGATACCGGCCAGGGAGATGACAACAAGGATGGCAATATATTTGAATGGCAGTTTCATGTTCGTTTCCGGTTGCTTTTACATCTACAAAGGTATGATTAATATTGTGAACCATATCATCTGATAAGACTAAATAACACTCCCGATAACACTGGATAACACTTGGTAAGCCATTGATAACACAGTGTCCCGCCGATTCTGCCGTACTTTGCAAACAAAGATTAATGAAATTTAAATACAAAAGGAACATGAAACGATTTTGTCTGCTATCCATTGCCTGCTGTGCTCTGAGCATCAGCCTTTCGGCACAAGAGAACAACAGCAGCGTAGCTGCCTCTAATTCTGACGATAACCGCATTCTCAGCGCCGACAGCCTTATCACGACCGATGCCCGCCTGGACAGCCTTTATCAGACCTTGCCGGAGGTGATGATTACCGGTGAGCGTCCCATCGTAAAAGCCGCACAAGGCAAACTGGTGTATGATTTACCCCGCCTTATTCGTAACCTTCCCGTAGACAATGCCTACGATGCGGTAAAAGAACTTCCCGGTGTCATCGAGATGAATGGCGGGCTGCAACTGGCAGGCCAGGGAGTCACTGTTATCTTGGACGGAAAGGTGAGTACCCTCAGTATCGGGCAGCTCTATGCCCTGTTGCGGAGTATTCCCGCCAGCCGCATAGAGAAAGCGGAAGTCATGTACAATGCCCCTGCAAGTTACCAAGTGCGTGGCGCGCTTATCAATATCACCTTGAAACAGTCGGCGGGCGGCTCCGGCTCCTGGCAAGGAGAACTTTACGCCAAGTTTCGCCAGAAGCATAATGAGGGCTTTGAGGAACGTGCCAGCCTACTCTTCAACAAGAATAAATTCTCAGTAGATTTTCTTTACTCGCACAGCCATGGCCGGAGCTACTCTACTACCGGAAAAGAGGCTGTGCACACACTGGCAGACGGCTCGGTTCATCCCATGACAACAGATGAGGTGAGCCGTGGCCGCAGCCATACCCATAGCTTCCGGGTAGGGGCGGACTATAACATCGCCAAGGACCATCAGCTGAGTTTCGTCTATAACGGCGGTTATTCCACCTCCCACAACAGGAAAAGTGTGACAGGTACACAGGTATCCACAACCCATACCAACAGCAATGATTGGCTGCACAACGGCCGTCTCGACTACCGCACTCCTTTCGGCTTGAAAGCTGGTGCCGAACTGACCTACTACCGTTCTCCATCCGACCAGTTGCTGCATAGCCGTATGCAGGGCGATGAGCTGGATTTCTATACCGAAGACTGCCAGCGCATCAACCGGTGGAAGCTTTTTCTAGCTCAGGAACACAACCTGGGGAAAGGTTGGAATTTGAATTATGGAGCCATCTACACCACCAGCATCGACAACAGCTACCAATATTATTACGACCCCGAAACCGGTGAACAATTGACCTCATCGGATGCCTTGAACAACATGGAGTCTCGCCGCCGCGAACAGACCTGGAATATCTATGCGGGATTCAGCAAAAGTTTCGGCAATAAACTTGCTTTGGACGTTTCCTTGGCCGCGGAGCATTACAAGACTCCCGTCTGGAACCAGTGGGACTGGTATCCCATCATCAACTTGAATTACATGCCTGCCCCCGGACATATCCTTCAGCTCTCCCTTAGCAGTGACAAGGACTATCCCGATTACTGGGCCGTGCAGGATGCCGTCTCATACATTGGCGGCGGATATTCCGAACTGCATGGTAATCCGTTGCTGAAACCGTCACAAGAGTATGAACTCAAAATGACCTATATTTTGAAGAGTAAATACATTTTCAGCGCATGGTTCAACCACACCAAGGACTACTCCGTGCAGACTCTTTACCAATCCTCCGAACGTTTGGTCGAAATCTACAAGACTCTCAATTTCGATTATCAGCAACAGGCAGGCATACAAGCTTCTGTACCGTTCAAAATAAAGAATTGGTTGAATTCACGTCTTACCCTCATCGGCTTGTGGCATCATGAAAAGGATGGTGATTTCTGGGATATTCCTTTCGACAGAAAGCAGTGCTATGGCATTGCCCAGATGAGCAATACTTTTACCCTTTCCACTAAACCCGATTTGAAGCTGACGGTAGTCGGATTTGTGCATAGTAAAGCCATTCAAGGTATCTACGACCTACCCACTTCGGGCAATGTGAATGTTGCCCTGCGCTATGGCTTTGCCAAGAATAAAGCCATCCTCAACCTCTACTGCAATGATATTTTTGAGACGGGACAGATATCTCCCCGCATCCGTTTTAAGACGCAGAATGTGACGAACCATTACTCATGCTTCCGAGAGTTCGGCGTGTCGTTCACCTATAAGTTCGGAGGATATAAGGAGAAGCAACGGGAGGCGGTGGATACGTCGCGGTTCAAATAGACGGAAGACATGGGGGGTATGATGAAAATACAGCATTCTTTTGTACTTTCCTACATCTTTCGTACTTTTGCAATTTTCAAAACGTTAAAGTTGTTACTTAAAGAAAAAGACTCTGTATGAAATCGGACATTGAAATAGCCCGCAGCATAGAGCTGAAAAAGATAAAGCAGGTTGCTGAAAGCGTGGGTATTCCACGTGACGAAGTAGAGAACTATGGCCGCTACATAGCTAAGATTCCCACCCATCTGATTGATGAAGAGAAAGTGAAGAAAAGTAATTTGATACTGGTTACTGCAATTACAGCGACCAAAGCGGGTATCGGAAAGACTACTGTATCCATCGGTTTGGCATTGGGACTGAACAAGATAGGCAAAAAAGCGATTGTGGCTCTGCGCGAGCCCTCATTGGGACCATGTTTCGGTATGAAAGGCGGTGCTGCCGGTGGAGGATATGCCCAGGTGCTTCCCATGGAAAAAATCAATCTGCATTTCACGGGGGATTTTCATGCCATTACTTCAGCGCACAACATGATTTCCGCTTTGCTCGACAATTATCTGTACCAACATCAGGCAGACGGTTTCGGGCTGAAAGAAATTATCTGGCGGCGTGTACTCGATGTAAATGACCGTTCCTTGCGGAGTATTGTCACCGGACTGGGACCGAGCACCAACGGCATTACCGAGGAGTCTGGCTTCGATATTACTCCGGCCTCCGAAATTATGGCCATTCTCTGCTTAGCGAGAGACCTTGAAGACCTTCGCCGTCGCATCGAGAACATTATTTTGGGATTTCGTTTTGATGGTACTCCTTTTACTGTGAGGGAGTTAGGAGTGGCTGGAGCTATTACTGTCCTGTTGAAAGACGCTATCAATCCCAATCTGGTACAGACCACCGAAGGCACTGCTGCTTTTGTTCATGGTGGACCGTTCGCAAACATTGCACATGGTTGCAACTCCATTCTTGCTACGAAGATGGCTATGACATTCGGCGATTATGTAGTGACGGAAGCCGGTTTCGGTGCTGACCTGGGTGCAGAGAAGTTCTACAATATCAAGTGCCGTAAGAGTGGCCTCCAGCCCAAGTTGACGATAATCGTTGCTACCGCACAAGGACTGAAGATGCATGGCGGCGTCAGCCTGGACCGCATCAAGGAACCGAATATGGAAGGGCTGAAAGAGGGCTTCGGCAATCTCGACAAGCATGTACGTAATCTGCGTTCATTCGGTCAGCAGGTCATCGTGGCATTCAACCGTTTTGCCAGTGATACGGATGAAGAGGTAGAAGCTATCCGCCGCCATTGCGAAGAAAAGCTCGAGGTCGGTTTTGCCGTGAACAACGCCTTTGCCAAAGGAGGAGAGGGGGCCGTTGACCTTGCCAATCTGGTAGTAGATACTATCGAGAACAAACCATCCGAACCACTGACCTTCACTTACGAAGAGAACGATTGCGTGGAACGTAAAATTGAAAAGGTAGCCTGCAACCTCTACGGAGCAAGTGTAGTGACTTACAGTCTCCACTCCCGCAAGGTTATCAAACTGATAGAACAGATGGGCATCAGCCATTACCCCGTCTGTATCGCCAAGACGCAGTACTCCTTCTCTGCCGACCCGAAGATATACGGTGCAGTCAACAACTTCGAATTCCACATCAAGGATATTGTGGTCAATAACGGTGCGGAAATGATTGTAGCCATCGCCGGTGAAATTCTCCGTATGCCGGGATTACCTAAGAAACCACAAGCCGAACACATTGATATTGTGGATGGTAATATAGAAGGGTTGAGCTAAACGCGCGGAGCGCGTTTAGAATTAAAAATTAAAGGCTGCGCAGTTCAAAACGAACATTGCGCAGCCTTTAATTTTTAATTCTTAATTCTGTCTGCTTATTAATAAGCGAACAAAGGATATTCCTTCATCTTTGCATTGACGCGTGCACGGACGTCTGCAATGACTTGTTCATTGTCAACATTGGACAGAACGGTCTCAATCATTTCAGCAATTTCAAGCATCAGGTCTTCTTTGGCACCACGGGTCGTGATGGCAGGAGTACCCAGACGGATACCGGAAGTTTGGAAGGCCGAACGGCTGTCAAACGGAACCATGTTCTTGTTTACGGTGATATCGGCAGATACCAGCGCTTTTTCTGCAACCTTACCGGTCAAATCGGGATATTTGCTGCGCAGGTCAACCAGCATGGAGTGATTGTCCGTACCGCCGGAAACGATGGTGAAGCCACGGTCTATCAAGGCTTGTGCCAGGACAGCGGCGTTTTTCTTCACCTGCTTGGCATATTCCTTCCATTCCGGTTGCAGGATTTCACCGAAAGCAACGGCTTTGGCTGCAATGACGTGTTCCAACGGACCGCCCTGGATACCGGGGAATACGGCAGAATCAAGCAACTGGGACATCATTTTGATTTCTCCCTTCGGAGTCTTTTTACCCCAAGGATTGGGGAAGTCCTTGCCCATCATGATAACGCCACCGCGCGGACCACGTAAGGTCTTGTGGGTAGTGGAAGTCACGATGTGGGCATATTTCACGGGGTTATCCAGCTCACCGGCTGCAATCAATCCGGCAGGATGGGCCATGTCGATCATCAGGATGGCGCCTATCTTGTCTGCAATTTCACGCATGCGCTTGTAATCCCATTCACGGGAATAAGCAGAACCACCGCCAATAATCATTTTGGGTTTCTCGCGCAGAGCGATTTCTTCCATTTGATCATAGTCTACGCGACCGGTTTCCCGGTTCAGATTGTATTCACAAGGGGTATAGATAATACCGGAAGTGTTGACCAGAGAGCCGTGGGAGAGGTGACCGCCGTGTGCAAGGTTCAGACCCATGAACTTGTCGCCCGGATTGAGTACGGCAAGGAATACGGCTGCATTGGCTTGCGCACCGGAGTGCGGCTGTACGTTGGCCCATTCTGCGCCGAAGATTTGTTTCAGGCGGTCGATGGCAATCTGTTCACTTTGGTCCACTACCTCACACCCACCATAGTAACGCTTGCCGGGATATCCTTCAGCATATTTGTTGGTGAGGCAGGAGCCCATTGCCTGCATAACCTGGTCACTTACAAAGTTCTCTGATGCAATCAGTTCAATGCCTTTGAGCTGACGTTGGTGTTCTTTTTCGATAATGTCGAAAATTAAATCATCTCTTTTCATTCTGCTTATTAGGTAAGTTTGATAAAATCTATGTTCTCTTATTAAGTGTACAAATTTACGGGAAATAAATGAATAAATTGAAAGAAAAGGAAGAAATTTATTGTCAAAAGAATACTCCGAAAGAAAAACTCAGAACATTGTCCCTACGGTGAAAACGGATTTCGTTTTTCGTATTTTCACCTGCGACGTCGTTATCGGCCGGAATATCATAAGTTACGCTTTTGGAGATGTTGTGCAGTCCTATGTCATAGCGGAAATCGAAAAAGACACGTGATATGGTGACGGATACACCTGTCGTGAGGCTGAGATTGAGTGGATGCAGTCTTTCATGGATATCCACTTGGTTGAAGTTCTCGAAGTCCATGTTGCTTTTCCGGCCCCATATATAACGCACTTTTGGTCCGCCAAAGATAGCGAGACTGTACGGCCCTTCCTTGATGAAATTGTATCCGTAGATGACGGGAATGTCTATACTGTGGATGGACGATGCAATGGAAGCTTCCTTCGGTACGGCTCCCGATGCGGCATTTTCGGGCAGGGGCTTTTCAAAGGTGATGTTGCAACGGTTGATGTTGTAGGATATTTCCGGCTGCAGGAAGTGGCGGTCGAAGTTTATCCGCATGAAAAGGGAACCGAAATACCCTATTTTATAATTGTTCTGCACTTCGTCGATAGACACTCCGTTGATGCTGAATTGGGACACAATGAATAAAGAGGAGGTGAAACCGCCTTTGATGCCGAAATTGACCGGGGTCTCATTGTGACGTTTGGGATGCTCTTCATCGGCAGTGCCGGGCACAACCGGAGTCTGTCCCCACATCATGGCGGGGAGAGCCAATAGATATAGTCCCATCAGGATTCGTCGCAGTTCCATCTCTTTGTCGCTTTAGCTTACTTCTTTTTTTCCACCGACCATCCGAACTTGCCGATTTTTTCTCCCAGTTCATAGTATCCTCCGTGCACATAGACCAGCGGATTTGTTTCTGCGAGTTCCAGCTTGCCGGTTTCCGCATTCAGATGGCGGGTATCGGCGCGGACGTTCACCACATCGGCTATAAACATATCATGTGAGCCGAGGGATACAATCTCTTTCACCCGGCACTCAATGCAAAGTGGTGATTCTTCAATAAGAGGGGCGCTGACTACGGTGCTTTTCCCGGGTGTCAGATGCATTTCTTCAAATTTATTGTAGTCTTTGCCGGAACGCACGCCACACCAGTCCGTGGCCCGTGCCATGTCCTTCGTGGTGAGATTGATGACAAACTCCATATTCCGCTTGATGATATTGTAGGAGTGGCGTTCGGGACGTACAGAAATATAGCACATGGGCGGATTCGTGCAAATCGTCCCCGTCCATGCGATAGTCAGAATGTTATATTCTTCCGGAATGCTTCCGCAGCTCACCAATACGGCAGGTAGCGGATAAATCATTGTCCCGGGTTTCCAGTCTTCTTTCATTATCCACCATCAAATTAAATGAATTTCTTCCCTCGTCTGTTCTTTCTCGCAATAGTGGCATTTGATAATGCAGTTGTCCTTGTCCACAACGTGGAACAAGGTCGGCATCGGCTCATTGTTCGTGATACATTTTGGATTGGCACATTTCACTATTCCGCGCAGTTCGTCGGGTAGACGTACTTCACGCTTCTCTACCACTTCGTAATCGCGGATGATGTTCAGTTTTACATTGGGAGCTACCACGGCGATGCGGTTTATCTCTTCATCGCAGAAAAATTTGTCGGCAATCTTGATGATGCCTTTCGTACCCAGCTTCTTGCTTTTGAGGTTGAAGCCGATGGTTATGTTGTTGCTCATGTGTTCCAGACCGAGCAGGGAGACCACAGTAAACAGTTTCTCGGAGGGTATATGGTCTATTACAGTGCCGTTTTCCAAAGCGGCGACTTGCAATTCTTGTTTTCTCATTTTTTTATTTTTTATGGTATGTCAGATGTTTTTAGACATGTAATCCGCGCCTAAAATAATTTTGAAAAAGGACGGACGGCTCACTTCGTGTCTTTTTTGATGTCATCCAGCGTGATGCCCAGTACATCGCACAGAATGGCTTCGCGTGCATACAGCCCGTTTTGTGCCTGCTGGAAATAGTATGCTTTAGGATTGTCGTCCACATCGTAAGCTATTTCGTTGACGCGGGGCAGCGGATGCAGGATGCGCAGGTTGGGTCGGGTATGTTCCAGCATCTTGTTGCGCAGGATATAGACATTCTTCACCCGTTCGTACTCCATGAGGTCGGTGAAGCGTTCACGCTGTACACGGGTCATGTAGAGGATGTCGGCATCCGCAATGATTTCTTCCGTAAAATCTGTATGCTCCACGTACTTGATGTTGTGCTCGCGGCAGTAGATTTTATACTCTTCGGGCATCCGCAGCTCGTTAGGGGCAATGAAGTGGAAGGTAGGGTTGAAGTGGCGCATTGCCATCAGCAGGGAGTGAACGGTACGGCCATATTTCAAGTCACCCACCAGGAAAATATTCAGATTTTCCAGCGTGCCTTGCGTCTTGTAGATGGAGTAGAGGTCGAGCATGGTCTGTGAGGGATGCTGGTTGGCTCCGTCTCCGGCGTTGACAATGGGCACGGTGGTAACCTCGCTGGCATAGCGTGCAGCCCCTTCGAGATGGTGCCGCATCACGATGATATCGGCGTAGTTGCTCACCATCTTGATGGTGTCTTTCAGAGTCTCTCCCTTGGACGAGCTGGTGGCCTTTGGGTCGCTGAACCCAATGACACGTGCTCCGAGGCGGTTGGCGGCAGTCTCGAAACTGAGGCGTGTGCGGGTGGAAGGTTCGAAAAATAGGGTGGCAACTACTTTCCCGTCCAATATATGCCGGTTGGGATGGGCTTCAAACTCTTTCGCCATCTCGAGCATATAGAGGATTTTTTCCCGGCTATGTTCGGCAATGGTGACTAAACTTCTGTTTTCCATATCATTGAATTCATTTATACTTTTCGAGAGTGTAAAGTTACGGAAAATCTGCGGGCTGCGGAAATCTGCAGGGAGGTTTTTTGCAGTTTTTTTTGTTGTTTTTGAAATGCCACACTCCATCATCCGAAACGTTTAAGTGTGGCATTTCGGATGGCGGGTCGTCGCCGTCGTTCTTTTTAACGACAACGTCGTTCTTTTCTTCTCTTTTCTATTCTTATCTAATCTCTTCTTGCGCGCGCAAGAAGAGTTCTGTTTGTATCTATCTTTGTCACAGATTGTTATGTGCTATTTTTACTTTTTGCTTTTTTCTTCAAGTTTTCCAATTGTTTGGCGGAAGATTTTCATTTCCTTGAACGTTCCCGTTGAAAAAATGCGGGTGTTTTTTGGTAGATACCGGAAAGCTTATCTTGAAAAAGATATAAAAAGTATAGGTGCATCCAATATATTTCCGTACCTTTGTCTTATTATTTAATTTTGATTTTTAGGAGCCAAACATGATAAAGAAAGTCGTCAAAATCCTCTGGATTTTCATTGTACTGATAGTACTTGCGTGTGTCTTTATATTTTTTTCGATAGCTAAGGGCTGGATAGGCTACATGCCTCCGGTAGAAGACTTGGAAAATCCGAATTATAAGTTTGCCACAGAAGTCCTTTCCGATGATGGGAAAGTATTAGGCACTTATTCCTATAGCAAGGAGAATCGTGTATTTGTGGGGTACAATGAACTGCCTGCCAATATAATCAATGCCTTGATAGCTACAGAAGACGTACGCTTTGCCGAACATTCGGGCATTGACGCCTATGCTTTGACGCGTGCCGTGGTGAAACGCGGGGTCTTGATGCAGAAAAATGCCGGCGGAGGCAGTACCATCACCCAGCAGTTATCCAAGCAGCTCTACTCCCCCAGTGCCGACAATGTGGTGGAGCGCCTGTTTCAGAAGCCCATCGAATGGGTGATTGCCGTAAAGTTGGAGCGTTACTATACAAAAGAGGAAATCCTCACCATGTACCTCAACAAATTCGACTTCCTGAACAATGCGGTAGGCATCAAGACGGCAGCCTTCACTTACTTCGGTTGCGAGCCGAAGGATTTGAAAATTGAGGAAGCGGCTACGTTGGTAGGAATGTGCAAGAATCCGTCCCTCTATAATCCGGTGCGCTACAACGAACGTTCCCGCGGGCGGCGCAACGTGGTGCTCGACCAGATGCGGAAAGCGGGATATATTACGGCAACTGAGTGCGACTCCCTGCAGGCATTGCCTCTGAAACTAAAGTACAATCGCGTAGACCACAAAGAAGGCTTGGCTACCTATTTCCGCGAATATCTGCGTGGTGTGCTCACCGCCAAGAAGCCCGACAAGGCCGATTACCGTGGTTGGCAGATGCAGAAATATTATGAGGATTCACTTGACTGGGAAAACAACCCGCTCTTTGGGTGGTGCGAAAAGAACACCAAGAAGGACGGCACTAAATATAACCTCTATACCGACGGCTTGAAAATCTATACTACGCTCGATTCGCGCATGCAGCAATACGCTGAAGATGCTGTGACGGACCATCTGAAGGAGCTGCAAGGCTATTTCTTCAAGGAAAAGAAAGGAGCTAAGAAAGCTCCCTATACCTTCCGCCTGACCCAAGAGCAAGTTGACGAAATCTTGGGACGCGCCATGAGATTGTCCGACCGCTACCGCACCATGAAGAAAGCCGGAGCTACCGAGGCGGAAATAAAGAAAGCCTTTGACACCCCGGTGGAGATGTCGGTATTCAGTTGGGACGGAGAGAAAGACACCATTATGACTCCGATGGACTCCATACGTTACTATAAGTTCTTCCTTCGTGCCGGCTTTATGTCCATGGATCCGCGCAACGGATACGTAAAGGCTTATGTAGGCGGACCGAACTATCATTACTTCCAGTACGACATGACCATGGTGGGACGGCGCCAAATAGGATCTACCGTCAAGCCTTTCCTCTATACATTAGCCATGGAGAACGGGTTCTCACCCTGTGACGAAGTGCGCCATGTGGAATATACGCTGTTTGATGAAAACGGGAAGCCGTGGACACCGCGCAATGCCAACAAAAAACTGATTGGCGACATGGTGACTGTGAAGTGGGGATTGGCCAATTCGGACAATTGGATTACGGCCTATCTCATGAGTAAACTGAATCCTTATAACTTGAAACGGCTGATACATACTTTTGGCGTCCGCAACCGTGAGATAGTACCTTCCGTTTCACTCTGTCTGGGCCCGTGCGAAATTTCCGTCGGCGAGATGGTGAGTGCCTATACTGCATTCCCCAATAAAGGTATCCGGGTAGCTCCGCTGTTCGTGACCCGTATTGAGGATAATGATGGAAACGTACTGGCAACCTTTGCTCCCGAAATGCAAGAGGTCATTAGTGTATCCAGCGCTTACAAGATGCTGGTGATGCTGCGTGCTGTTGTCAACGAAGGAACCGGAGGCCGCGTGCGCCGTTTGGGTGTGAAAGCCGACATGGGTGGCAAGACCGGAACGACGAACTACAATGCCGACGGTTGGTTTATGGGCTTTACGCCTTCGCTTGTGTCCGGTTGCTGGGTAGGCGGCGAGGACCGTGATATTCATTTCGATACGATGCTTCACGGACAAGGTGCTTCCATGGCACTGCCTATCTGGACCAAATACATGGTAAAGGTACTCGGTGACAAATCTCTGGGATATGATGAAAATGAAACATTCCAGTTGCCCGAGGGCTATGACCCATGCAAGGATGATGTGAATCTGGAAGGAGAAAACCATATAGAAGAACCGATAGAGGGGCTCGATGAACTGTTTAATTAGTTGAGAATGGACTATACAGTCAGGATTGGGAGCAATGAGCAGCGAAGGGAGAACATGGAGCTGGCACGCAGGCGCTTGACAGGACTTTTTCCCGGAATACGGTTCTCGGAGGAGGAGGAGACGAAACCTTTGTTCTTCCATCGTCCGGATATGTTTTCCAATCAGGTAGCACGTTTTGTTTCCGATAATCCGGCAGAGGAAATTATCGCCTGCCTGAAAGGCATCGAACGGGAAGCCGGAAGAATGCCCGGAGACAAAGAACAGGAAATTGTGCGGCTGGATATAGACTTGTTGTCCTGCGACGGGACTGTCTATAAGCCGAAAGACTTGAAACGTGATTATATCCTGCGAGGTTTGAAACAATTGTTATAATATAATTAAGAATACTACTACTGAGGGTATGTCTAAACTCAGACAAGCATATCATTCTGTCGTGCAGAACGTAGTGAAGCATCGCTTCTCCTACTCACTAAGAGAGGAGATTGGCTTCGCTCAGAACGGAGCAAAATGATAGTGAATTTTAGGTTTGGCACATCTTCCTTAAAAAATGAGATTTGAAATGAGATTTTTAGGAATCATACCTGCACGTTATGCGTCTACGCGCTTTCCGGCCAAGCCATTGGCTGTGTTGGGTGGGAAAACCGTGATACAGCGGGTATACGAGCAAGTGGCAGGAATCCTGGACGATGCATACGTGGCTACGGACGATGAACGGATTGAAGCCGTAGTAAAGGCATTCGGAGGAAAGGTTGTCATGACTTCAACCGAACACAAAAGTGGTACTGACCGTTGCCAGGAAGCATGTACAAAAATAGGCGGACAGTTTGATGTCATTGTGAATATCCAGGGGGACGAACCTTTTATTCAGCCTTCGCAATTGCAGGCGGTCAAAGCATGTTTTGACGACCCGTCCACCCAGATAGCAACTCTTGTGAAGCCCTTTACAGCCGATAATGGTTTCGAGGCACTGGAAAACGTGAATTCTCCGAAGGCTGTGCTCAACAAGAATATGAATGCACTCTATTTCAGCCGCTCCATCATTCCCTACCAACGCAATGCGGCGAAGGTGGACTGGCTGAAAAACCATACTTATTATAAGCACATCGGCCTTTATGCCTATCGTGTAGAGGTACTGAAAGAGATAACGGCCCTTCCGCAGTCCTCCCTTGAACTCGCCGAATCACTGGAACAGTTGCGCTGGCTGGAGAATGGATATACCATCAAGGCGGGTGTCACCGATGTGGAAACCATCGGAATCGATACTCCCCGGGACTTGGAACGGGCAGAGGAATTCCTTAAAAGCCATGGGCTGTAAACTTTTTGAAAGCCAATGCTGAACCGAAGTAACCAACCCCGGATTCTCGAATCGGAACAACTGGCAGTGCAAAGGCCGGAACGTGCCAAGTTGCCTAATGGCATATCATTGAGCGTGCTCAATGCCGGTGACAATGAAGTGACACGTGTCGACCTTCTTATGGCAGGTGGGCGCTGGCAACAGAAACAGCCCCTGCAAGCATTGTTTACGAACCGCATGCTACGCGAAGGGACCCGGCGCTACAATGCTGTTGAAATAGCAGAAAAGCTGGACTATTACGGAGCCTGGCTGGAACTGTCCAGTGCATCCGAGCATACTTACGCCACCCTCTATTCTCTGAATAAGTACCTTCCTCAAACGCTGGACATATTGGAGTCCGTCATCAAGGAACCTGTATTTCCAGAGAAAGAGTTGGGAGTGATTGTAGACAACAATATCCAGCAGTTCCTCGTCAACTCCTCCAAAGTGGACTTTCTGGCGCACCGCGGATTGGTGAAAGCTTTGTATGGTGAAGAGCACCCTGGTGGGCGTTTGGTGAAGGCAGAGGATTATCGCCGCATCACTCCTTCGGTACTGCGCGAATTCTATGACCGTTATTATCATTCCAACAATTGCAGCATCTACCTTTCGGGAAAGGTCACAGACAATTGTATTCGCCGGATAGAGTCCTTGTTCGGATGTGAACCTTTCGGTACGGACTTCCGCACACCGGAAAAGAAAAAATATCATCCTGCTTCAACTCCCGAAAAACGCATCTTCATCGAACGTCCGGACGCTTTGCAGAGTGCAGTCCGTATGGGTATGCTTTCTCTGGACTGTAACCATCCCGATTATTTGAAAGTCCGTGTGCTGGTTACACTGTTCGGAGGCTATTTTGGCAGTCGCCTGATGTCTAATATCCGGGAAGATAAGGGATACACGTATGGCATCTCTGCATCCATCATGTCATATCCGGGGCAGGGAGTGCTGGCTATCGGTGCCGAAACTGCCAACGAGTTTGTAGCACCTCTTATCCGTGAAGTCTATCACGAAATAAACCGCCTCCAGAATGAACTGGTTTCCGACGAGGAACTTTCCATGGTGAAGAATTATATGCTGGGAGACATGTGCCGCAGTTATGAATCTGCATTTTCGCTGGCGGATGCCTGGATTTTCGTGCAGGTATCGGGCTTGCAGGATACTTACTTTGCAGAAGCGCTGGATGCCGTCAAAGAAGTTACTCCACAAGAGATACGCGAGCTTGCCGGACGATATTTATGCAAAGAGAATTTAAAAGAAGTAGTGTGCGGCAAAAAAATGTCATAAAAAGCGGAAGTTATCGCACCGTTTTGCCGGATAAATCATACCTTTGTCAATTATCAACTATCAATAATCAATTAATGAAATATCTATATACTGCACTCATTCTGGCTTTCTTATGCCAAGGCGGAGCCATTGCCCAGGAAAAAAAAGAAGGTTTTTTCGATAAAGTGAAAAGTACGTTCTCTTCGGAGATAAAAATAGGCACTTATACATTCAAGGACAACGGAGCCGTTTATACCGGTGAGATGAAAGGTCGCAAGCCTAATGGAAAAGGGAAGACTGTCTTTAAGAACGGGGACGTCTATGAAGGCGAGTATGTGAAGGGAAAGCGTGAAGGTTACGGTACGTATATGTTTCCCGACGGTGAAAAGTATGAGGGGCAATGGTATCAAGACCAGCAGCACGGCAAGGGTATCTATCATTTCATGAATAACAACCGTTACGACGGCATGTGGTTTCAAGATTACCAGCACGGCAAGGGAACCATGTACTATTACAATGGTGACATCTACGAGGGCGACTGGGTGAACGACAAACGTGAAGGCCAGGGTACATATACTTGGAAGAACGGTTCCAAATATGTAGGCTCGTGGAAGAACGACAAAAAAGACGGTAAAGGAGCACTGACTTGGAATGACGGTTCCAAATATGACGGTGAGTGGAAAAATGATGTCCGTGATGGCAAGGGAACTTTTGAATATGCCAACGGTGACAAATACGTAGGTGACTGGCAGGATGACATGCAGCATGGCAAAGGCATTTATTTCTTTCACACCGGAGATCGCTATGAGGGCTCCTATGTTCAAGGTGAGCGTACCGGAGAGGGCATCTACTACCATGTCAGCGGAAACAAGTATGTAGGTAGTTTCAAGGATGGAAAGCAAGAAGGCCGCGGTACTTTTACTTGGGCAAGTGGAGCTGTCTACGAAGGCAACTGGAAAGACAACCAGCGTGATGGATACGGTACTTATAAATGGAATGCGGGTGACTCTTACGAAGGCGAATGGAAAGATAATAAGTTCAACGGTCAGGGCACGCTGATTCAGACCGACGGAACCAAATACAAAGGCGGTTTTGTGAACGGTATGGAAGAAGGCAGCGGCATCCAGGAAGACAAGAACGGAAACCGTTATGAGGGTTTCTTCAAACAAGGCAAAAAACACGGACCGTTTGTGGAAACAGACAAGAACGGAAAAGTGATACGAAAAGGAACGTACAAGATGGGGAGATTGGAAAATTAAAGAATAGAAGATAAAAAATTAAAGGCTGCGCAGTTCATTCAAGCGAACATTGCGCAGCCTTTATTTTTTTAATTTACAAACATGCAGCGTTTAGATAATGTATTGTGAGCTGATTGATTCATTGTTCATCACCCGCCTGATCGTTTCGGCAAACATATCGGCAATGCTCAATTGCTTAACCTTGTCACATTTTTTAGAGTAGGGGATGCTATCAGTAAACACCATCTCGGTCAGCGCAGATTCTTGCACACGGAAAGAAGCCGGGTCGGACATCACGCAGTGGCTGGCAATGGCACGGACAGATTTGGCCCCTGCTTCCAGCATGATGTTGGCTGCTTTAGTAATGGTTCCTGCTGTATCTACAATATCGTCTACCAATACTACATTTTTATCTTTTACATCACCGATGATTTGCATGGTGGCAACCACATTTGCTTTTTCACGTGTCTTGTTGCACAATACCAAAGGTACACCGAGATATTTGGAGAATGTGCTGGCACGTTTTGAACCGCCGACATCCGGAGTGGCGATTACCAAGTCTTCCAATTTCAGAGATTCAATGTAGGGAAGGAATACAGCTGATGCGTACAAATGATCTACCGGAATGTTGAAGAAACCTTGGATTTGGTCTGCATGAAGGTCCATTGTAATCAGACGGTCGATGCCTGCAACAGAAAGCAGGTCAGCTACCAGTTTGGCGCCAATGGATACGCGGGGTTTGTCTTTTCTGTCCTGACGTGCCCAACCGAAGTAGGGGATAACGGCTACAACGCTTTTGGCCGATGCTCTTTTAGCAGCATCAATCATCAGCAGGAGTTCCATCAAGTTGTCAGAATTAGGGAAGGTTGATTGAACCAAGAATACATGCGAGCCGCGGATAGATTCTTCGTAAGAAACAGCAAACTCACCATCTGCAAAATGGGTGATGTTCATCTTTCCCAGAGGACAATCAAGGCTGGCGCAGATTTTCTCTGCAAGGTATCTCGAATTTGTTCCGGAGAATACCATAAAGGGTGCTTTTTCGCTCATTTGTGTAATAGATGTTACCTATTTGTTAATTTGTATGCAAAGGTATGAATTTCCCATTACATAAAACAAAAGTTATTGTATAAAAATTATTTTTCTTTCCCGGATTTATTTGTAGCTTTGCTTTATGAAACGACTTCCTTCCATATGGTTTGCTGGATTGCTGTACCTTTGTACAACAATGATTTCGTGCGTGGGAACGGCACCCATGAAGGAAGTGCGGCTTATCGATTCTCTAAACCAGGTGTCTTATGCTTATCGTTATAAAAACCTGGATTCATCCTGGCATGCAGCATCAAGAGCCTACCGTGAGATTAGCCTCTATAAGCAGGGAAAAGCGGAAGCATCCAATAATCTGGGGTTTTGTGCTTTTATGCGTATGGATTTCGAACAGGCCGAAAAATTTCACATGGATGTCTATAATCTGACCAAGAATGAGCTGGAGCTCCTTATCGCTGATATCGGCCTAATGAAGATTTATCAGCGCACAGCCTTGAACAAGGAGTTTTATGACTATCGCAACAGTGCTTTGCACCGAATGAAAAGAATAGCGGAAGATGACAACCTTTTTGTGGATAAACACGAACAAATGCGTTTGAATTATGCCCGTTCTGAATTTTATATAGTATCTGCTGTCTATTATTATTATCTGCAACAACGTCCGGAGGCTGTGACTTCTATTAATGAAGTGACTGAAAATCAAGAATTGTTGGTAGACACCAACCAGTTGTTATATTATCATTACATTAAGGGTTCTGCTGCCTTGTGCGAAGGCGAGACGCCGGATGAACGAAGACTGCGTGAATTTGATGAACTATATACCACATGGCGGTTGGCATCCCGTAAAGGGTATCTATATTTCGAAGGGAACGGAGTGCAAGGGCTTGCCAATCTGATGGCTTCACCGGATAATTACAAGTTTTTTCAGGACCGCCGTTCTCATGCCCTGACACAATTTGGAGTACCGGCAGATTCTTTACTCCCGATGCGGCTGGGGCAGTTGGCACTGCAAAAATTCAGCCAATACAAGGATTTGTACCAGATAGCAGGGGCATACGTGTCCATAGGCAAATACCTGAATGCTCATAGCCATTATGCAGAGGCTCTTGATACATTGAAGCTTGCACTGGAGTGTGTGAATGATCATCATCGCCTGTTCTATGATTGTCATGATAGCCTTGACTGGCTGAAGGCATTTGACCGTAGTGATACGATTTGCGCGGAGAAGGCATGGATTGAGCATAAATTGAAAACTGTTCCTGAGTGGATATCGCGTATTCGCGAACAGTTGAGTGTGTCGTATGCAGGACTTGAGATGAAGGAAAAATCAGATTATAACCGCAATATCTATCTGGATATTCTTGAAGATACGCGGCAGGACAAAGAACTGGAGAGCCGCTATCAGGCATTGGGAAAGGAGGCGGGGCAACTGAACGTTGTGTTGTCACTGGTCATAGCAGGCTTTGTACTCGTATCTCTGTTTTTCTGGTTTTTCAACAAGCGTTCCAAAGTCCGGAGCAAAGTACATCTCCACCGCTTGCAACTGATGCTTGATATCTGCCAGAAGATAACGGCATCCATTCCTGCTGATGCACAGGCTGAAGAGGAAATCATCGACTCTATCCGGGAAGCTGTTTGCCCGGAATTGGAAAAGCTGTTTGGCGTGAAGGATATCCGCATAGAAAATGGGCAATTGGTTTTCCCACATCGGATGAGCAAGGATGAGCAGGCAATGGTACGGGTGATAACGCCCTATATCCAATGGGCAATCGACAACGGTATGACGTCTATCTCCCTTGGCGAAGAACGCCGCAGGCTGGAAAAGCAACGCTATATTTACGAGCAGCACATAGCAGAAAACAAACGGCAAAATCTGATAAAGAAAGCATGTATGGCTATTGTAAACGGGATTCACCCTTATATAGACCGTATCATCAACGAAGTGCAGAAACTGACCCAAAAAGGATTTATCAGAGAAGAGCGGATAAAGGAGGAGAAATTTCAGTATATTGACGAGTTGGTTACAACCATCAACGAATACAATGATATTCTTGCCCTTTGGATAAAGATGAAGCAAGGAAGCCTTAGCCTGAATATTGAGACTTTTGAACTGAATGAGCTTTTCGAGCTAATCAGGAAGGGGAGCCGTACATTCGAGATGAAGAAGCAGTCTTTGGAGGTGCAGCCTACGGATATACGGGTAAAGGCAGATAAAGCCCTTACATTGTTTATGATAAATACGCTGGCAGAGAATGCCCGTAAATATACACCTCAGGGCGGCATGGTGAAAGTATATGCACGGCAGGAGGAAAACTATGTGGAAATCTCGGTAGAGGATAATGGCTGTGGGTTGTCACTTGAAGATGTAGCCCGCATCGTAGGAGAGAAAGTGTATGATTCGAAAGCTATCGGCATGAATGACGCTCCCGATAAGGAGGAATTAAGGAAGAATAAAGGAAGTGGTTTTGGACTGATGAATTGTAAAGGTATCATTGAAAAATACCGCAAGACGAATGAACTGTTCAAGGTGTGCCTGTTCAATGTAGAGAGCAGGTTGGGGAAGGGGAGCCGTTTCTACTTCCGTCTGCCTGCCGGCATTCGTAAGTCCTTGCCGGTGTTGCTCGTCATGCTGTCTCTGTGTATGTCATCATGCCGTCATGCTGCGGAGCAGCCTGCTTCCGGGGAGATATTGCCGGATTCTCTGGCACTGCTTGCACAGAATGAATATGAAGTTTTACTGGACGAAGCCTCTGATTATGCCAACGAAGCTTATTACAGCAATGTAGACGGGGAATATGAACAGGCTTTACAATATATAGACTCGGCAATGCATTGCCTGAATGAACATTACAGACAATATGCCCATCCAGCCCGTCGCTATGTGACGCTGACTGGAGATGGGACACCTGCAGAGCTGGACTGGTGGAATCAGATGTTTAATTCCGATTTCCATGTGATTTTGGATATTAGGAATGAAGCGGCAGTCTCATTCCTTGCATTGAAGCAATGGGATGACTATAGCTATAATAATGCCGCTTACACGACCTTATACAAGTTGTTGGGGGAAGACCAGTCTTTGGAAGAATACTGTCGGCAACTGGAACGTTCCACCAATAACAAGATGGTGGGCATCTTGTTGGCAGTGATTTTGCTGCTTGTATTGCCGGTGGGATATTATATACTCTATTTTCGCAAACGCTTGGTGAACCGCTGGAATTTGGAACAAGTATTGGAAATCAATGGAAAGGTATTTGAAGCATCCCTGCTTCCTGCTTTGGATACGGAAGAAATGTTACAACGCGAAGAAGATACGCTGAAGGAAATTCCACAGCAGATTGTAAATATTGCTTTTGATGCCGTGAACGAACTCTTGAGTATAGACCGGTTAATTATAGCTGTATACAACGAAGCGACTCATAAACTGGAATATACTTCCAATCCGGTGGAAGATCTGCCAACTTGGAAGAAATATATGGAAAATTGTTTTGAGCAACAAGTGTACATGTCGGAGAAGAGCATACAGGCATTGCCGCTTGTTGTGGATGCAGGCAATGTGTGCCGTTGCATAGGTGTGCTGTGTTTGGAGCGTAGGGAAGGCACGGAACAGGAAACTGACCATTTGCTTTTGGAACTGATTGCCCGTTATGTGTCTATTGTTATTTTTAATGCAGTGATAAAATTGGCTACAAAATACCGGGACATCGAAGTGGCTCAGGATGAAGCCCGACGGGCTTCGTGGGAAGACAGTTTGCTACATGTACAGAACATGGTGTTGGACAATTGTCTTTCAACCATTAAGCATGAAACGATTTATTATCCGAATAAGATAAAACAACTGATAGGGAAACTGCAGTCCGGCAGACAGACGGAAGCGGAGGAGCTGGAGACGGTGGCTGCCATCAGTGAATTGATAGAGTATTATAAAGGTATCTTTACGACACTCAGTTCATGTGCTTCCCGGCAGTTGGAAGAAGTGAGTTTCCGACGTACGACAATATCTGTGTCGGAACTAATGTCTACTGCCGGGAAGTACTTCCGCAAAGTGTGCAAAGGGAACAAGGTGCATATTGATTTTCAAATACAGCTTTTGGAGGGACAGATTATTGGTGACTGGAACTTATTACGTTTCCTCTTGGAGAACTTGATAGACGAAGCTTGTTCCGTAGCTTTGGATGGAACAGTCTGCCTGTCAGCCCAAGAAGACGGGGAGTTTATACGTTTCTTTTTTACGGATATGCGCAGGGAAAAAGGACGTGAGGAATTGAGGCAGTTGTTCTATCCCAATTTGTCCCGTATGACGGCCGGTGAGAAAGGAGAACTGCATGGTACGGAATATCTGGTATGCAAGCAGATTATCCGCGACCATGACGAGTTTGCCGGGCACCGGGGATGTCGTATCAATGCTGAACCGGGTAGAGAAGGAGGCTTTACAATATATTTTACGCTACCGAAAAAATGAAATATGGAAGATAAAAGATTTAAAGTAATCATCGTTGAAGATGTCAAGCTGGAGTTAAAGGGGACGGAAGAAATTTTCCGCCATGAAATTCCAAATGCGGAAGTAATAGGTACTGCCATGACTGAGCAGGAGTTTTGGACATTGATTGAAGCCGGTGTGCCCGATCTTGTTCTGCTTGATTTGGGGTTGGGAGGCTCAACCACAATCGGAGTGGATATCTGCCGGAATATATTCAAACGCTATCCGGGAGTACATGTCTTGATATTCACGGGAGAAATACTGAATGAAAAATTATGGGTGGATGTACTTGAAGCCGGTGCCGATGGCATTATCTTGAAAACAGGAGAGTTGCTGACCAAAACAGATGTGCAAGCTGTCATGGATGGCAAGAAACTGGTCTTTAACTATCCGATATTGGAAAAAATAGTAGAACGTTTCAAAAAATCTGTTTTGAATGATGCAAAACGCCAGGAAGCAATTATAAGCTATGATATTGACGAGTATGATGAGCGTTTCCTCCGCCATTTAGCATTGGGCTATACCAAAGAAATGATTGCCAATCTGAAGGGAATGCCTTTTGGGGTAAAGTCGCTGGAGAAACGGCAGAATGATTTGGTCGGTCGTCTTTTTCCGCCCAATGAACGGGTGGGGGTGAATGCCACTCGTCTGGTGGTACGCGCATTGGAACTTCGAATTCTGAATATAGACAATCTGGAAGCCGACGATGAGTAAACTCCGCATGCCACACCCAGCCACGATGTTTTTCCTGCTGACGCTGGCTGTCATCCTTCTGTCATGGATATTTGATGTCTATGGCATGAGTGTGCAGCAACCGCAAACGGGGGAGGAAATACGTGTGCAGAGTCTGCTAAGTCCTGAAGGCATACGCTGGCTGCTGCGCCATGTCGTGACCAATTTTACGGGATTTGCTCCATTAGGGCTGGTAATTGTGGCCATGTTCGGAATAGGTGTAGCGCAGCATTCGGGATTTATTGACGCATGTATCCGCAGGGGGATACGTAATCAGCGTGATCCTTGGTGTATTATTCTGTTGGTCATTATTTTAGGATTGTTGTCTAATATAGTGGGAGACGCAGGATATATCATTCTGTTGCCGATAGCTGCGACCTTATTCCAATCGGTCGGTTTACACCCTGTTGGAGGCATAATCACTGCTTATGTTTCTGTCTCTTGTGGATATAGTGCTAACTTGTTTTTGAGTACATTGGATCCCATGATTGCCTCTACAACGCAAGAAGCTGTTGATAGGATGAATATTGCTCCGGGGCAAACCGGGCCGTTGTGCAATTATTATTTTCTCTTTATTTCTACATTCCTGCTTGCATTCATTATTTATCATATAACCCGCAGGAACTTGTTACCGCACTTGGGAGAATACGTAGGAAATATTCATTTTAATGGTTACAAACAATTGTCCCGCAAGGAGCGGAGAGCTATGTTGGGAGCTGTATTTGTCGGCTTGCTGTATATCGCCATCATTTTGTGGGCTACATTTTCTTCATGGGGGATATTGCGAAGTGTCAATGGTGGGCTGATTCGTTCTCCGTTTATAGTCGGCATTTTGTTTCTACTTTCTTTTGGGATAGGTTTGATGGGAATGGTCTATGGTTTTGCCTCCGGTCGTTACCGTATGGACGGTGATGTGATAGAAGGACTTACACAGCCGATGAAACTACTGGGTATTTATTTTGTGATAGCATTTTTTGCCTCACAGATGTTTGCTTGTTTTGAATATTCCCATTTAGACAAATGCCTCGCCATTTTAGGAGCTAATTTGCTGTCCTCTGTTTCTTTGGGTAGTTTGTGGATATTGATCCTATTCATCCTTTTCACAGCACTGGTCAATTTATTTATGGTATCTGCTACGGCCAAATGGGCTTTTATGTCCTTCATTTTTGTTCCGGTATTAGCAAACATGGGCATTGCACCAGATATGGCTCAATGTGCATTCCGTATAGGGGACAGTGCTACAAATGCTATAACCCCCTTTATGTTCTATATGCCGCTTGTTCTGACTTATATGCAACAATACGACAAACAATCCACTTATGGCTCACTACTGAAATATACTTGGAGATATTCTTTGGTCATTCTATTGGCATGGACTGCTTTATTCGTTCTTTGGTACATGAGTGGTTTGCCGTTAGGACTATAATGTAATATCATAATTGGTGACAGCCTATTTTTGATTAATATGTATATAAAAGCCATATCTCTTTACCTCTTAAAGTAATTGGTCATAGTGTTTTATATAGCAAATGAACCTATTATACAGGATCAATGAATAAATCTGCGGGGTGAATTTATAAGTTTTTGTAACTTTAGGCATTAGAATTTCGTTATGGCAAAGTTACATTTTCGTCCTTACATTCCCAACCAAACCGTTCTTTTTCCACAAAGAATAGATGAGAACATAGCTGCGGACGACCCGGTCCACATTGTCAATGCAGTTGTTGATAATCTCAATCTTGATAATTTCAAGAAGCTTTATAAAGAAACCGGGCGCTCAGCCTATCATCCTAAGATGATGCTCAAGGTCATTATCTACGCTTACATGAATAATATCTATTCCTGCCGTAAAATAGAGAAGCTTCTTTTGCGTGACATCCATTATATCTGGCTTGCCGGTCATGAGCATCCGGACTTCATGACCATCAACCGTTTCCGTAACCGTGTAAAGGAGGAGATAAACCACGTCTTCACACAACTGTTTCTTGTCCTTGCCGACAAGGGTTTCATCAGTCTTGACGTGGAGTATATCGATGGCACCAAGATTGAGTCCAAGGCCAACAAATATACTTTTGTCTGGCATAAGACCGTCGAAAGGAAGCGTGCAAGGTTGCTGAATAAGATTCGCATCCTTCTGGAGCAGGTGGATGAAGCCATTGTACAGGAGAACTTTGTAAAAGACACATCCGTGGAGTTGACTCCCTCCATGCTCTCCGGCATAGTGGATGAGCTCAAAGAAGTGCTGGAGCACCAGCCTGCCACACAGGACAAGGGACAAAAGAAAGCCCTGCGTGAAAAGAAGAAACAGGTCAGGGAACTTGAAGGTTATCGTGACAAGCTGATGGAATACGACAATCACCTTGAAGTCCTCGGAGAGCGTAATTCCTATTCCAAGACCGATCCTGACGCCACATTCATGCGTATGAAAGAGGACGCCATGAAGAACGGACAGACCAAGCCCGGGTATAATCTGCAAACAGGTACTGAAAACCAATTCCTCATAGACTTCCGGCTGTTTTCCAACCCTACCGATACGCTGACCCTGATCCCTTTTTTCCACTCCTTCCAGTACCGCTATAACCGCTTACCGGATATCGGTGTGGCAGACTCCGGTTACGGCTCAGAAGAAAATTACCGGTTCATGCAGGAAAACGGGATATAGGCCTTTGTCAAGTACAACTACTTCCATAAAGAGCAGCGTCCCCGTTATGCTCCCAACCCGTTCCATGCGGAAAGTCTCCATTACAATGCGGAAGGGGATTATTATGTTTGTCCGATAGGGCAACACATGAACCGCATAGGAACCAGACGTGACAAAACAGCGAGCGGGCACATCACCGAAAGTGCCCGATATGAGGCACAAAGATGCGAAGGCTGTCCTTTGCGTGGAAGTTGTTTTAAAGCACGGGGGAACCGTATGATAGAAGTCAACCACCGGTTAAACCAATACAAACGGCAGGCACGGGAAAGATTAGTCTCTGAAGAAGGAATCAAGCATAGGGGCAGGCGGTGTATAGAACCGGAAGCTGTTTTCGGGCAAATGAAATACAACATGGCATACAGAAGGTTCCGGCATGTGGGAGAAGACAAAGTGACAATAGACTTTGCTTTCTTTGCCATTGCGTTTAATATCAAAAAGATGTGTGCAAAACTCAGAAAGGCAGGAAAGGACTTCATTACACTTGCTAAATCTATGTTTATTGGACTATTTATAACCCGATACAACAAGAATATAGCAACTTGTTACCAAATGAATGAAAAAAAGCTGCATAGGCAAAAGGAAATATACGAAGACTGTAAATCATCAAAAAAGGTTGTGCCAGCATTTTGACACAACCTCAAAATGAAGACTATGGTAGAAAGACAATCAATAATAAATAATACACATGTATAGAGTATGCGGTTATAGCAAACGGCGTATCTCTCGTGAA
>CAJJYX010000014.1 GCA_905197435.1 uncultured Bacteroides sp. | reverse complement strand
GTGTTAGCAAAGTTAATATTTTATTCCTTGCTGACACAGTTTAAATTACATCCTCTAAAGATAGGAATTTATTGTGATTTGCCTTCATTTTAGTATCTTTGAACCATAGGAAACAGCACTGTGAAAACGGAAAAGAATTATATTTACGTTGTGATTTGCTTTCATTTTAGTATCTTTGAACCATAGGAAACAGCAATGGTATTTTGGTTGCCGGATGCAGTAATGTTGTGATTTGCTTTCATTTTAGTATCTTTGAACCATAGGAAACAGCACTATGTTACCAACCGCAGCTACGAGTCCTGTTGTGATTTGCTTTCATTTTAGTATCTTTGAACCATAGGAAACAGCAGACCGAAATCAGCGTCTACCTGGGATTTCGTTGTGATTTGCTTTCATTTTAGTATCTTTGAACCATAGGAAACAGCAGGGGTGCCCAATAAAACAGTGACATTCTTGTTGTGATTTGCTTTCATTTTAGTATCTTTGAACCATAGGAAACAGCTTTACGGAAAGAAAATAATATCAATCAATAGTTGTGATTTGCTTTCATTTTAGTATCTTTGAACCATAGGAAACAGCAAGAAGAACCCAACAGACGAAAACATTACTGTTGTGATTTGCTTTCATTTTAGTATCTTTGAACCATAGGAAACAGCAAGAGACTACATCCTCAAAACAGCGGGTAAGTTGTGATTTGCTTTCATTTTAGTATCTTTGAACCATAGGAAACAGCTACAGACTGAACAGTGACCCCTTGTTCTATGTTGTGATTTGCTTTCATTTTAGTATCTTTGAACCATAGGAAACAGCTGGAGAACAACAACAAGGTCTCTTCTGCGGGTTGTGATTTGCTTTCATTTTAGTATCTTTGAACCATAGGAAACAGCAAATATAAAATCAAAATTATGACAATGAAGTTGTGATTTGCTTTCATTTTAGTATCTTTGAACCATAGGAAACAGCGTGAATATTTTGATAACAATTAGAGTAAAAGTTGTGATTTGCTTTCATTTTAGTATCTTTGAACCATAGGAAACAGCCTAAAAAAGAATGCTATTTCCTCCAGAAAATCCCGCCATTGTGCGGGATTTTTCTTCAGAATAATTCTAATTGTTGCCCTGGTGTATTTACATCTACCGTTTTTTTCCCATAGAAAAGTTCTATATTTCCAAATTGTTTGTCCGTAATGCATATAATTCCGACACTTCCGTATTCCGGCAAAAAAGATTTAACTCTTTTTATATGTACCTCCGCATTTTCACAACTTGCACAATGACGAACATATATAGAGAACTGGAACATTGTAAATCCATCCTTTTGCAGATTTTTTCTAAATTCCGCATACGCCTTCTTATCTTTCTTTGTTTCAGTAGGCAAATCAAACAATACAAGCACCCACATTATACGATATTCACTAAATCGGTCCATTACATCTCCGGATAGGATATTTTGCGCAACTCACCACTGAAACATTTATACAGAGAAGCCGTAGTCTGCCCAACAGCTACCATCAACGGACTACGTTTTCCTGAAATAACAGTTTCTAATATAGGGATAGTCAGCAACCTCGCTTTCTGTTCTTTCGTCAACTCAGCACAATTCGATCCTTCTTCCTTGAAGATATCATATACCAACCTATCCACATACGGACGATAAGGTTCCATTATATCATCTGCCAAGCAATAAGCATTATAACGATTATGGTGATGTATCCCCAAAGTAGGTAAAAGTCCGCTTACAACCAATCCACGAGCAACGACTGCCCGCAAAATGGCATACCCATAATTCAACAGATTATTAGGAGGAATGCCTTCCCTATCTCTTGTAAAGCCCTCTATCTTAAACAAATTCTTCCAATAATAAGCAGCAGCACGAGCCTCCAAGTTATCCGAATCCCCACTCTTCACGTCTGTAGCCCATACCTTCATGCATTTAAATTCTTCTCCGGTACATTCATTCAATACTACTGCCTGATTTTCTATTTTGACTTTTATAGTTTGTTGCCAAAGTTGTTTCATTAATGGCAAAGAAGCACCAAGTTGATGACGAAACCTTTCGTTCTGTGTAGTATTTCCATACAAAGGAAGCATTAAACCAACCGGCATACTTTTAGAATTGCAAGTAATGACTGCACAATTATTTTCAAGTAAAGATTCCAGTACTCCCGAAGTAATGGTTATCTGCTTATTGTCCAACACCACTACTCCAATGTCTTCTATTGATTTAGTCACCTCAGACATTTGCTTGAACCCTTCAGGTAAAGTGCTGTTTTTAACCACTTCCGGCAATTTAATCACCAACTGGGCATTTTTTAAAGACAGATAAACCGGATTTCCAAAATAAAGCGTTTTCTTAATCATAGAATAAAATTTTATAAGTTATTCATCATTTTCTAAAAAAAGCTCTAAAGTTTGCTCTTGGCAATGTGTTCATTTTTTCTTTCTGAGATATTCCGGTAGTAACATACTTACCAAACATAGTAAAAATCAATTTGATTCTTGCCTCGAAACAATTGACCATTACTCATTTGCCTTATATCTCATCTCGATAATATTGCCCAATCTATCAACTTTAATAGGAATACAAATATTTTTTATCATCTCACCATCCCATGATTTTTCAGCTTTATTATTAGCACCTAATTCCTTAATAGGAATAATAGCATTTGAAATATTTTGAGGTATAAAAAAACATTGACTTCCAGAAGATGAAACCATCTTATAAACCCTTCCCTTATCTATTGGCTCATTTATCCTACCAAATTCCCGTTCTTCTTTTGTTGGTAAATATACCAAATCATTAGGAGATAGCCAAAACAATAGCCTATCTCCCTCTTCATTTCTATCCGGTACAGGGATAAGTCCCTGTTTTTCACGCTCTATAACCAGATTTAAAGGAATAGTCTCATACACTCTTTTTCCATCTTCTGTTATATAAATAGCGAAAAACAAATTGGTTCCCTTGGCTGCTTCCACCCATTTAGTGCCCTTATTACCAAGCACACCAATACTAAATTTATTTCCACGCGGTTCATATACCCTTACCTTGTATATCGGCTGATGTCTTTTGCCATCATTCAACTGTAAAAGATTGCGGTTCATTTCCTCTATACCTTCTGCAGAAAATGCTAAATCGGGCTTTCCTTCCTTTGTACACAAATGTTTTAGAAGAATCTTCTGTATACCAGTATCCGTTACCGATTCTTTTATTTTTTTCTCATTGAAAGTAGAATCGAGCGATTTACGCACTGCAACCAAAGGCTCCGCCGTATCTTCCGTAAAATAATAAACTGCAACTTTAGCAAAATCCAGTTCTTTCCACAAGAAAGCATTCTCTTTAAAATATTTTTCAATCCTCTTCTTGTCATACTTATAAGATAACAATTCAAACACTTTACTCTTCATCCTTTTGTCAACAATCATGGCAGGAGTATCCAAGGCTACAGATAATCGCACAACTTTTACTTTTCTCAAGTTCACCGCTCCAAAAACTGTATCTTTGTGCATCGGTTTACGGATAGCCCAGCTATCACCGGTTTCCTGTTTCTCATAAACAAGATTTCCATCCGCATCAAAATGCTGATAAACGTTAGTTGTCTTATTTATAATGCGTAAATTCTGTTTCAAACTAACTATTATCCCACTTAACACCTCTCTTGCATCTTGTGTAAAAGTATTCCATGGCTTCTTTATAATCCATTTATAATTACCATTACCATCCACCCTACTCTTATCACACAACAATCTCTGCAAATCATAACGGGAGATTTTCGCGTTCCGGCTTGCAGACTCATTATTCAGATAGTTTACATGATTCCGTGTAGCACAAGCTATCACTATTGCATCCATGGCATGATGCCGATGGTCTATGCGCTTCTTACTGAACCCTTTCTGATATTCAAGGGGCACTTCTGTTTGAAAAACTTTTTTTCCGTTTTTATTCTCCCAATGTCCATAGCACTGAGTTTCGGTCAAAGTATTTAAACGCTCAAAACGAGGACCTACAATACTGTTCCAGACGTCATTCATTCCCCAATCCTTTTTCAGCCTGTCCGTCACACTTCCTGTACAAACTAATATATTTTTTGAAACAGCCTCCGGTTCATATTCACCACTATCATTCTTTTCACGCACGATATTCGACAAAAGCCCTTTGACAACCTTACTGATATACCGGCTATCGTTTAATTGGCGTTCAATAAATTGCTCGGGAATATCATCCATCAACAATTTCCTCATTTTCATACTCGATTTTGTATATTGTTCCTTTACAAAACGTTCGTAACTATCCACAGAAAAAATTTTTACTGTCTTTCCAAAACCCACTTCCACTTTCTGTCCATGATAATTCTTGATAAACTCATATCCCAGTTGATTATCTTTCAACTTGTTCACAGCAGATTCACATATCACCTTGTTAGAGAATGAATCATCAAAATAACGAGATTGAGGTATGACATGTTCTATCTCATACGCAGCAGTGAACAATTTAGCCAAAGGTATCAGTTCACCGGTATAAGGTGAACGATATTTCTGCTCCAACCATAATTTATAACGCAAAAATTCTGATTTCGTCGGTAATTCACTTTTACTATCATTGAATTTTTTCAATATTGCATTTATATCTTCTGGAATCTGTTCTTCCCCCTTCAATACCGCATCTTCATAAATCCGCAATATTTCTTGCTGGCTTGGTGAATAGGGACGGATATTCTCTACCCCATATTCCGGATTCACAAATTCAGCAAGTAATGCCTTTATACGTAAATTAGCATTTTCATTCTCCAGAATCTGAGTAGTCATTTTTTTCGCTTGTTCGCAGGATTTTTCATCTCGCGTCCTAACTCAATATGGATTTCATCAATTTTCCCAACTTGTTTCCAAATGTCCCTGACAACTCTCAATGTCTCGGTTATCACTTGTTCTACAATAGGATTTCTTAGTGAATGTTGCTTAAAAGCAGCCAGATAAGCATCAATATCAGCAGGAGTTTCCCATTTGGCTATTTCTTTATCTTCGGAATGACGATTATACACTACATAACAAGCCAACCACAACGGAAGCCTCTTAAAACAAGATATATCCGACAAGTTCATCATCTTTTCTTTAACCTTGGCACCTATGCTCTCATCACATTCACCTGCTATTATCCTTTCTATTCTTTCCTTGGTTGTACCATCAATCAAAGACACATCCCAATGCTTTCCGCACCTCATCAAAGGCAACAATTTCTTTATTGCCTTAGCAGAATAGGCTCCATATTCAGACTTGAAAGGAGGAAACTTCTTGAACACTTCCACAAAGGATTCATTCAATCCGTTCTTAGCAGCAAAGGTTTTCAATGCTTTCTCTATTTCCTGCTTATCACTTACAGAATATAAGATATGCCACAAGGCTGCTTCTTTTTCATCAGATAAGAAATCAATACTGACACCGGCCTTTTCCAAACGGGAAAGAATCGCATACCTCGTCTCATTACATGGATAGAACTTATCCTCGACATAATTCCAACGATAATTATTGATTTCCTTTTTCATTCCAAACGCAGGATATTTCAGAAAAGCCTTTTGATCTATTTCCTTTCGAGAGTTCAACCAATCAAATAGAGCCACATAATCATCTTCTGTTTTCAAAAACTCCGTTGTCACATCCACATCCAAACGTAAAGTTCCATTTACTTCCTTTTCTTTTTGATATACCCGAATATTGGAAAGGAAATGCCATAAACGGAATTCCTGAAAAAGAGGATGTGACTTGGCTATACACTTTAAAGGAGCCTTTTTGACTTCACCTGTTTTGCGGTTTACATATTCATTTTCCTCATAAGGGCAATTAGCAATCAATGACTTTTTGGTTTTCAACGGTCTTTGATAAAACAAGATATCATCCATTAACAAATAGATAAAGTCCCGGTTAGCTATATTTCTCCGTCGCACTTCATTGCTCGGATACAATGCTTCAATACACTTCATGTATAAACCTCTATCCTGCAATTCTGCATGAAAAGTACATTGCCTCTGCAAAATCAAGTTCAGTTCTTCCTTGTAAAACTTTCTTTCTACCGCTTTCACCAATTTTCCTATTATTTTTTGTTGTGGCTCCTGCAACAAAGTATCATAGATATAACTCCCAATCGTTTTATGAGTATTGGTAATATCCGCTTCAGTCCTTTTCTTTATCAACATCCAATCATCCTCTTTAGGAGCTCTGAAAGAACGCTTCACCTCACCATATTTATCCAATTTTGGAGTGCCATCCGGATTCAAGTCAGTAGTTACAATGAACTCTTTTACCTGACCCTCCCAATCCAACGGTACACTACTGCTTCTGCGATATATCCATCCATTCTCCAGATGTACATTATACCATATATCCCGACCTTTTTTTTCATCAGTCGCTTCCACCGACAAGACTTTCAATGCGTAGAATTCAGCTGACTTTCCTGCATTGTCTTCCTCCTCTTCTCCTCTAAGCTGGTAATAACCACGTTTCTGATTAAAGTTCAAAAGAATCCATGCCAGTTCTTCTTTACTTATCATTTCTGTCAAAGCTTTCTTACGGAGATAGTAAACCGTCCAATCATAAGGGATTTTTTTACCATCAGAAACCAATGAAGGCTGGTGTTTTGCAAAATCCGCCAACATTTCATGAAATGCCGTCTGAAATAAAAAAGCATATTTTCCCCTTTCATCCTTTACCCATGGCAATTTTGGTTCACTACCTGATAAGAATTTACCCATATGCTTTTCAAAATCTATTCCTTTTAAATAGTGCTCCGGCAGAAAGCCAAGAATCTTCAAAACTTTATGCAATCGTTCGCGGCGTAGTAATTGTCGTTCTCTCAATCGACGTACTCCTCTAAAACGGGTTCTTTCAGCTGTCTGTGATATAGAATTCCCTTTGTCAAAGTCCCCCAAGATAGCGGCATCCATCGGAATTATTCTACTTCCTGCCATTTCTATCCAAGATCTCTCACTCTGCTCTTTAATTACAGAGTTTATTACAGCCCATCCTATACTGTTAGTTCCCAAATCTAACCCAAGTACCGTTTTCATAGCATTATATTTTGAATATTTTCATCAAAGGTATTTTTTTTATTAATATAAGTATTGTATTTCCATATTTATTTTATACATTTGCCATACTAAAATGAAGCAAGTCACAATAAGGATTATTCCGTTGTGAAAACATTAGGTTCCCTCGTCCTTAACGGGGGATTTTTTATTACCAAGAAATCCATTTATTCCCAATATCTTACACCCTTTTTGCTGACAACTAAAACTTTCCTCCCCAAACACTACTCTTCGTATCACTATATTTTATACTTTTGCTATATAAAAAATAATCATCCCATATCTATTTCAGTTTTGTCCGACAAGAGGAAATACCTGAATAAGAAAGCAGGGCAAATGCTCTCAATGTCTGATTTCCTCTTACAAAGAAAAAAAACGATTCACTTATAACAAATAATAAAACATGGAAGATTCGACAGAAATCAAGCCCTCCACGCAGTGGTTCGTCTTCTTCAAAGACCAACTGCTGCTGAAAAAGGGATATACGGAAAAAGGAGAAATAAAATACAGCGTCCCCGTTAGTATAGAGCCCCCCCTAACACCGGAAACCGGAAGTAATATACACGAAGTATTCCCGCCCAACGGCAAGCAAGTGCGTGCATTCGCCCTTAAACAGCCCGTGGCCGAAACCGATGAATGGGTAATGATAGGCCTACGCGCATCGTATGATTACATCTCTACCGATGAATATCGCTCTGCAGGGAAAGCCTTCCAGATACTCTATTGGGACGAGCACAGCCACTTCTGCCCCGTATGTGGCACCGCCATGGAGCACCAGACCCCCATTATGAAGAAGTGTCCCAATTGCGGCAATGAAATGTACCCTCCCGTCTCCACCGCCATCATCGTGCTGATACGCAAAGGGAACGAAATCCTGCTGGTGCATGCACGCAATTTCCGTGGGACTTTCTACGGACTGGTGGCAGGTTTCCTCGAAGCGGGTGAAACATTGGAAGAATGCGTGGAACGAGAAATTTTTGAAGAAACAGGATTGAAGGTAAAGAACATCACCTACTTCAGCAATCAGCCTTGGCCCTATCCCAGCGGATTGATGGTGGGCTTCATTGCCGACTACGAAAGTGGGGAAATTAAACTGCAGGAAGATGAACTGACTGCCGCTGCCTTCTATTCCAAAGACAACTTACCAGAAATACCGCGTAAACTGAGCATTGCACGAAGGCTGATAGACTGGTGGCTGGAGAATAATTAGAAAATGAACAGCTGAAAAATAAAAGCAGATTGCGGAAAGCACACACTCACAAACGAACAACTACGAATGAAACGACTCTCATTCACATCAACCAATCGGTGTGTAACCGCAATCTGCATATACTAAACTTCCCTGTAAACGTTTTGTTCATCAATCATCGGGTTTAAGTCTTTATTTAAGTTTTCTTTCAACACAGAAGTAAAAAGAAAAAGTGCAACTCTCACGAGCTACACCTTTCCGAACACTATATATACATTATTCTTCTTTTCCTCTCAAATGCCAAGTGACTTGCGCACTGCCTCCACTTTCTTTTCAGCTTCGGCTTCAGCACTGGCATAACACTTCGGGCAACCCATTTCGCCCTTCACCTCAATATAGAACTTGATTTTCGGTTCCGTACCGGAAGGACGGACAGAAATCTTCGTACCATCCACAGTGAAATATTGGAGTACATTAGAAGTCTCCGGCATATCCAGCTTGTTTACGTTACCCTGGGCATCGGTAGCCTCCAATGTTTTGTAATCCTTTATCAAGCAGACAGCCGAACCACCAATTTCCTTCGGAGGATTGGCACGGAAGTTATCCATCATCGCCTTGATTTCTTCGGCACCGCTCTTACCAGGTTTCACCACGTTCACGGTGGTTTCCTTAGAGAATCCGTATTCTACATAGATTTCCATCAATACGTCATAAAGTGTCTTGCCCTGGTCTTTTGCCCAAGCACAGATTTCGGCCAGCAAGGAGCAGGCAGAAACCGCATCTTTATCACGGACAAAGTCTTCGGCCAGGAAGCCGTAGCTTTCTTCACCACCACCGATGTACTGCTGCTTACCTTCACTCAAACGGATTTCACGGGCAATCCATTTGAAACCGGTATAACAATCGCGCATCTCGATCTTGTTCTTGTCGGCCACAGCCTTGATGAGTTCAGTGGTTACAATAGTCTTTACAATGAAATCATTCGGTTTCATCTTGCCCATCGCGATACGGTTCTTGATGATGTAGTACAGGAAGATAAGACAAGTCTGGTTACCATTGATCAGCACCCATTCGCCTTTGTCGTTCTTGCAGGCCATGCCAACACGGTCGGCATCCGGGTCACTTGCCATCACGATGTCAGCATCAATCTTCTTGGCCAGTGCAATAGCCATGGAAAGAGCTTCGGCATTTTCGGGGTTCGGAGAAACCACCGTCGGGAAATTACCGTCCTTCACCATCTGTTCGGACACGCAATTGATATTCTCAAATCCCCACTCCTTCAATGAATCCGGAATAAGCACGCGACCTGCACCATGAAGCGGAGTATACACAATGCTGAGGTCTTTTTGACGACGGATAACTTCGGGGTCGATGGAAATGGAATGAACCATATCCAGATAAACCTTATCCACTTCTTTACCGATAATCTGAATCAAATCCTTGTTGCCATTGAACTTGATGTCGGCCACAGTCACCTTGTTCACCTCATCAATGATGGCCGTGTCGTGCGGAGCAAGTACCTGCGCACCGTCATCCCAGTAGGCCTTGTAGCCATTGTATTCTCTGGGGTTGTGGCTGGCAGTGATATTGATACCACTTTGGCAACCGAAGTGGCGGATGGCGAATGAAACTTCGGGAGTAGGACGAAGGTCGTCGAAAAGATATACCTTGATGCCGTTTGCAGAGAAGATATCTGCAGAAATCTTGGCAAACTTATCGCTATTGTTGCGGCAGTCATGACCCACTACGACAGAAATATCCTTCTTTCCGGCAAAGCACTTGTTCAGATAGTTGGATAAGCCTTGTGTAGCGGCACCTACGGTGTAGATATTCATGCGGTTTGTACCGGCACCCATGATGCCACGCAGACCGCCCGTTCCAAATTCCAAATCTTTGTAAAAACTGTCTATCAATTCGGTTTTATCTGGATTTTCCAACATGCGTTTCACTTCTGCCTGAGTTTCGGCATCATATGCCGGGGTAAGCCATTTCTCGGCTTTTTCAGTCACTTGTTTAATCAGTTCTTGATTTTCCATAAGACCATTATTATTTTAATAGTTAATATAAACTTTGCTGTAAGATACAAATGTAGAAGAATAAGTTCAAATATCCTAATTTTATTCAGGTATTTTATATCTGTCTCCAGTCTGCTTGACATACTCTTCAAGGAATTCCTTCGGGTATCCCGGACGGATTACGCCTGCCGGTTGACCGATGGAATTACGTTCGAACTGACCGTTTTTCATACGTTTGACAACACCATCATTATACTTTACGATAAGAAACTCGCCAAGACGTTTCCATGTATCAAAGGTACTCTGGGCGGTGATGTTCGTATAGTTGGTAAGGAATGCTTTCGCTTTGGCAGGGTCTTTTTCCAGAAGTTTGGCGGCAGCAGCCTCAACACCTTCCTGCGCTTCGTTGAAGGTTGTCTCCAACTCAGTCTGAGTGGCACGCACGTCATCCATCATCAAGTCATAACGTGGATAAACCATATTGGCCACCCAGTTGAAAATCCAGAAAGCGGAGTTCCAGGAGAAAGTGATGTAATCGGCACCATCCACGCGAGTGTAGCATACGGGAACTTTATCCGTACAGCAATATACGGGCGTAAATACCGTCATGTTGGCGTCATCCGTGCCGAACCACAGTACTCCACCGATAGGGTCGGGCAACTCGGAACGCATCTGTGCCACGAATACGAAACCACTCTGCTGGGTTGAAATGGGACGTTCATTGAAATATTCCTGGTCGTCCACCTTGAAAGAAAGCGGAGAAAGGCGGTATGGGGTATGATACGGACCTGCACCGAAATCTTTGCTGATGTCGAGAGGCGTACCTTCATAATGGTCGCGCATGGCGTTCTTCACATCCTGCACGGAAACCTTGCGGTTGGGCTTCACAAACAACGGCATCGGGGTATCCGTATCGCCTAATATATAAGGTAGGAACTCGTTGCCGCGAGCTGTGAACATATTAAAGTAACTCCACACGCGGGCTTCGCAGTAACGACGAGCGCCAAAGTCAAGCGGTGCATAAGCATTTGCAAAACTGAAATCTTTGTTCACTCCGTCGAAATAGCCTTTCTCGCGGGCAAAGGATATGACATCGGGAGAATACATGCAGTTGTTCTTGTCATTCATATCGAACTGGTGGATACGGCTTTGGTTGGCATGTGCGGAGATGCAATCATCGGGCACGCGGACAGCCACCCATACGGCACCACGTACACCGGGTCCCTTGCCAATCATCTCCATAATCCATATTTCGTTAGGGTCGGCGATGGTGAAGGACTCGCCACTGCTGTAATAACCGTATTCTTGCACCAGTTCTGTCATCACTTTGATGGCCTCGCGGGCGGTGCGTGAACGTTGCAGACCAAGGTAAATCAAGCTGCCGTAGTCGATAATACCGGTAGTGTCTACCAGTTCGGGGCGTCCACCAAATGTCGTTTCACCGATAGTGAGCTGAAATTCGTTCATATTGCCGATGACGTTATACGTCTGACGAGCCTGTTCTATCTTTCCGAGATATTTTCCGGTGTCCCACTCGTGTATGTCAATCAGCACACCTTTCTTGTGCATGCCGGCAGGATAATGATATAACTCGCCGAACAAACCATAGGAATCGGCAGAATAAGAAACAATGGTAGAACCGTCTGCGGAGGCATTCTTGCCTACGATAAGATTGGTACAAGCCAGTGCATTCGCCACGGCTGCCACTACAAACAAGACGGAAAGAGTCAGTCTTTTACTTTTCATACTTCAGTTGTTATTAGTTATTCAAATGCTATTTTTCTATAATCACGAAGGTGTGTCAAAACTAAAATTCACTATCATTTAACTCTGTCATTAGCTTTATGAGTAGTAGAAGAGATGCTTCACTATGTTCTGCATGACAGATGAAATGCCTGTTGAGTTTTGCCATGCCTTCATTGTCACCACACAAATTCAAACTGTTCAGTTGTCCGGTTACCACAGCCATCCGTCACCGTCATCTCCACCACGTGCTTGCCCCCTTTCTCCACATGCCTCGGATCGAGCTCGCACACCAAGTTGCCACTGATGGAGTTGGGCTTTCCAAACAAGGCATATTTCCCGTCAATCGTACCCCGATAGGTATTGATACCGGTTTCCTTGTCTTTGGCTTTGAAAATGATTTTTCCTGTACGCCCCCACTGGGTTTGGTTCACGGGAGTTATCACCGGCGGAACAGTATCCACAGCCACAGTATAAGTCCCCAAATCCCGTATGCGCACTTTCATGAAACCGTCCTCATACTTACCGCCGATGCGGTATTTCTCACCACGTGCCTTTACCCCTGCCACATAATATTTGGTCATATCCTCTATCGGACGCCGACGCAAGCCGATACACAAATCGCAGGCATCGTGCATCGGGATGCGGGTATCGTTCAGCTGGTAAGTGAAAGCTATGTCACCGCTATCAGCCCGTACGGAATAGTTCAGAAAGACATCATCGTAGAGCATTCCTTTCGGGATGACCAATTCCAGCCCCGGTTCCTGCAGATAGTTCACTTTATCCCACTTGAGGGCGTATTTCTCACGATGTTCCACCGGAACAATTGTCGTCTTCTTTCCCTGCACCGTAAAGCGGACCTTGGAGGTATTTCCCAGTGCATCGCTCAGCGTGTAGACAAACTGGTAAGGACGTTCTTCGTTGATGTCCACCAATCCGCGGTTGCCATTGGATGCATGCAACATACGCAAGCGATTGCCCGGCTCGATGAAAGACTTCATATATTGGCCGTGTGTCCACGAATTGATATAGCGGTTTTCTTCATAGGCAAAACGATCCACCATGCTACGGAAGACTTCTTTGCCGTCCACTTCAAGAATTACCGTCTTCACACCATATTTATTATGCACTCCGTCCATATAATCGTAGGCACGGATACCTGCACCAATCAGTCCCCAGGCAGTAATGGGTTTCGCCGGGCGTGCCGGAAAAGCACGGCGAACCTGTTTACCTTCCACCACTCCTTTGCCCGGCTGGGGAAACAACATGATGCTTTCAGCACGCGGAGCAGTCGTGTCCTTAACCTTATTCATAAAAAAAGGCAGCGGGTCTATGTATTCATCCGTAGCCGTCTCAATCATATCCAGATGCAAGTGCGGACCGAACGAATATCCTGTATTCCCGCTCAAAGCTATTATTTGACCTGCCTTCACGGGGTATTCACCGGGTTCGGGAGTAATCTCCACCTCCCAGCTTTCTTTTTCATATTGCAAGTCTTCCACACGGCGAGCCACGTCGCCCACAAAAGCATTCAAGTGGCGGTTTATTGTGGAATAGCCATTGTCATAGGTCACATCAAGCACATATCCCGACCCGTGGGTAACACGAATACGCGAAATATATCCGTCTGCCAAGGCACGTACCGGTTTGCCAATAGTGCCACCGGTTTTAAAATCCAGTCCACCATGAAAATGGTTGGCACGTATCTCGCCGAAGTTACCCGAGAAAACAATAGGAAAATCAAAAGGTGGAGTGAAAGAGACCCTGTCTGTAACGGGTGCTTCTTGGGCATATCCACTTTGCATACTACCGATAAAGAACAAAAGAGAGAGAAATATAGGGTATTTCATATTTTGTACAGTCAATATTATTTAAATGCATGCAAATATAAAAAGAATAGTTCTCTCCACCTACAGAAAACAACAATTATCATTGATTAAAACATGCATAAAAATTCTGTTGAAGAACATAGATTCACCAATAACACCCAAACGGAGAAATCGCTATATTGCGCCATGTTTAACCCCCCAATTAAAACTCTAAGGTTATGATTATCGGAGTACCTAAAGAAATCAAGAACAACGAGAACCGCGTGGGCATGACCCCTGCCGGAGTAGCCGAATTGGTAAAAAGAGGTCATACGGTATATGTGCAGGAAACGGCAGGCGAAAACAGCGGTTTCTCCGACGATGACTACATCGCCGCAGGCGCCAAGACCTTACCGACCATTGAAGACACGTATGCCGCAGCGGACATGATTGTCAAGGTAAAGGAACCTATTGCACCGGAGTACAAACTGATTAAAAAGGGACAAGTGGTATTTACCTATTTTCATTTTGCAGCCGATAAATTACTGACTGAAGCCATGATTGAAAGCGGTGCCGTCTGCATCGCCTACGAAACCGTGGAAAAGGAAGACCACTCACTTCCATTGCTTACTCCAATGAGTGAAGTAGCCGGACGTATGGCCACACAGGTAGGAGCCCGTTTCCTTGAAAAGCCGCAAGGTGGCAAAGGAAAGCTGATGGGAGGTGTGACTGGTGTACGCCCCGCACGTGTACTTATCCTCGGAGGTGGCATCGTGGGAACCAACGCCGCACAGATAGCTGCCGGAATGGGTGCCGAGGTACTGATTGCAGACATCAACCTTCCCCGCCTGCGTTACTTGAGCGAAGTGATGCCGAAAAACGTGAAAACACTCTATTCTTCCACTCATAATATCAAAATGGAGTTGCCAAACATCGATATGGTAATAGGCTCCGTCCTCATTCCCGGTGACAAGGCCCCGCACCTCATCACCCGCGAAATGCTGAAAATGATGAAACCCGGTACCGTACTCGTAGACGTGGCCATCGACCAAGGAGGTTGTTTCGAGACCTCTCACCCCACCACACACAGCGACCCTACTTACATCGTGGACGGAATTGTGCACTATGCCGTTGCCAATATCCCCGGCGCCGTACCTTTCACCTCTACCATGGCACTGACAAATGCTACCCTGCCCTACACCGTCGCCTTGGCATGCAAAGGCTGGAAACAAGCCTGCAAGGACGACCCGGCTCTGGCACTGGGACTGAACATAGTGGAAGGCAAGGTGACGTATAAAGCTGTAGCCGATGTATTCGGGCTGAAATATGAACCAATGTAATTAAGGATTCAGTATTAAAGATTAGGAATTAAGGGTTGCGTTGTATAAATACAAAATATCGGCCAACCCTTAATCTCCCCCAATCCTTAAATCCCCTTCCTTCTCCATGCCCAACACATGGCAAGCAATGTAATGCAGAGGTTGAAGATAAACGGAAATTCCTTGGAACTTGTATGAAACAAGGTTTGGAAGAAATCCGTAATGAACGGTGACAATAAAATTGCCAAGTAATTCATCACCATTACAAAGGCCAGTGCCAAAGTCGTTTTTTCAGGTATGGCTGTATCTACAGTCTTGTCATAAATAAGCGGTTGAATGATACCATATCCCAAACCCACCAGCATACATCCCGGTATTATCAGCCATTCCTTGGGCGAGATCCATATCAGCAGCAAACCCGCTGCTATGGACAAAAGACTGTAGAATTTCGTACTCTTCCCCAACCACTTCACTATATGCCCCAGAAAGAAGCCCGGAGTCATAATGGCAAGGAAAAACAAGGAAATCATCAAACCGGAATTTCCACTGGAGAAATGATGGGCCTCCATCAAGAAAGGCAAATCAAAAGTAACGACCAGCACTACATACGTGATAAGACCATAAAACAGCATCAACTGTAACAAGTGGCGGACATGAATACCGTATTTGCCGGGAATCACAGGTGCAGATTCCGCCGGAACGACAGCAACCGTATCTTCTGCAGCTTGCGGCTGGCCGGTATTCCCCTTCAAATAGCCGACGAGCAGTAGAGAAACCAACGGCAGCAGATAAACCACAAAAGGCAGATGCCAATTTACCTCCGCCAGATAACCCGTCACTGCTGTTGCCACCACCAGCGTTACATTGTTAATGGCAGAACTGTAACCGAACTGCCTCACCCGATACTCTCCCGTGAAATAGCGTGAAACCAAACCGGTAGACAACGGAATTATCAACCCCGAGCCAATGCCGAGCAAAGCACTGACTGCCATCAACTGCCACATTTTGCCCGCAAAAAGATAAAGCATTCCACTGGCGGCAAACATCCAAAGTCCTGTCTTCAGTAAACGCACAAAATCACGTTTCTCTGCCAACTTGCCCGCCAACAGCACAAAAGGAATTATCAGCAGTGAAGGTAGCGAGGTAAGCATCTGTATATCCAATTCCGTGGCATGTGGAAAAATGATGGTAAGTTGTCCCAAAATAGGCGATACAGCCAGTCCAGGCAAAGAAGTCAATGCAGAGACAGACCAAATGCCGACAAGTGTAATGAGGGGAATGGTTCCCTTTCCGGTATTGATTTTCATATACATATTAATTAAATGAATAATGTGAGAACAACAAAACGCCCCTTAGAATGTTCGTTCTTTAATATTTTACTGTTCTGCCCTTTAATAAACGCCAAATAATGTAAAACCAAGAAACTTTCATCCGCAAACCCCGTTGTTGTGGGAAATTCGGCGGGGAAAAGCCCCGCCACCTAAACCTTTTAAAAACTTATTTATATGGAAGATTTGAATTTCAGAAAAGGAGATGCAAAGACTGACGTATTCGGTTCAAACCGTATGTTGCAACCCTCACCGGTAGAAAAAATTCCCGACGGCCCCACTACCCCGGAAATCGCTTACCAAATGGTAAAAGACGAGACCTTTGCCCAAACGCAGCCTCGCTTGAATCTGGCTACATTTGTCACTACCTATATGGACGACTACGCCACCAAGCTGATGAACGAAGCCATCAACATCAACTACATCGACGAGACCGAATATCCGCGCATCGCCGTAATGAACGGTAAATGTATCAACATCGTTGCCAACCTTTGGAACTCCCCCGAAAAGGAAACCTGGAAAACAGGTGCACTTGCCATCGGTTCCTCAGAAGCATGTATGCTGGGTGGTGTAGCTGCCTGGTTGCGCTGGCGCAAGAAACGTCAGGCACAAGGCAAACCGTTCGACAAACCCAACTTTGTCATTTCAACCGGTTTCCAGGTGGTATGGGAGAAATTTGCCCAATTGTGGCAGATCGAAATGCGTGAAGTGCCCTTGACACTCGACAAGACCACACTCGACCCCGAAGAAGCTCTGAAGATGTGTGATGAAAACACCATCTGTATCGTACCTATCCAAGGTGTTACATGGACAGGACTGAACGACGACGTCGAAGCCCTTGACAAAGCCCTTGATGCCTATAATGCAAAGACCGGCTATGACATTCCTATCCACGTAGATGCTGCCAGCGGTGGTTTCATCCTTCCGTTCCTCTATCCTGAGAAGAAGTGGGATTTCCGTCTGAAGTGGGTACTTTCCATCAGCGTCAGCGGACATAAGTTCGGACTGGTTTATCCGGGTTTGGGCTGGGTTTGCTGGAAAGGCAAAGAATATCTGCCCGAAGAAATGTCATTCAGTGTAAACTACCTCGGTGCCAATATTACTCAAGTAGGTCTGAACTTCTCTCGTCCTGCCGCACAGATTCTGGGACAATATTACCAATTTATCCGTTTGGGATTCCAAGGCTACAAGGAAGTACAGTACAACTCACTGACCGTAGCCAAGTACATCCACGACGAAATCGGCAAGATGGCTCCGTTCGTCAACTATTCCGACGAAGTTGTGAATCCGCTGTTCATCTGGTACCTGAAACCGGAATATGCAAAAACAGCCAAATGGACTCTGTATGACCTGCAGGACAAGCTGTCGCAACACGGCTGGATGGTGCCCGCCTATACACTGCCTTCAAAACTGGAAGACTACGTCGTTATGCGTGTGGTTGTTCGTCAGGGATTCAGCCGCGACATGGCAGACATGTTGCTGGGTGACATCAAGAATGCTATCACCGAACTGGAAAAGCTTGACTATCCGACGCCTACCCGCATGGTTCAAGAAAAGAACCTGCCGGTGGAAGCCAAAATATTCAACCACGGTTGCCGCACACATAAAAAGTGATAATGTAATGATGTGATAGGGATGAGAGGGTGAGGAGGATCGTTGAAATGAACTTGCACCTATCCTCTTCTCCCTATCGCTTAATACTTTTATATATGGAAAAGAAAATATCAATTTCACAAATCAAGGAAGTTGCCCAGGAAGCCTATAATGAGGTGAAGAGTAACACCGGTGGCAAAAATGCAGACTATATTCCCTATCTTGCCAATATCGACTCCAAACTGTTCGGGCTCAGCATCTGCCTGATGGACGGACAAATCATCAATATCGGTGATACAGACTATCGCTTCGGTATAGAATCCGTTTCAAAGGTACACACAGTCATCCTTATTTTGCGCCAGTACGGTGCACAGAAAGTACTGGACATGATCGGAGCCGATGCCACAGGTTTGCCATTCAACTCCATCATTGCCATCTTGCTGGAGAACGACCACCCTTCCACTCCATTGGTCAACGCTGGTGCAATTTCTGCCTGTTCCATGGTGCAACCGGTGGGCAACTCCGACAAAAAATGGGATGCCATCGTACAGAACATTACCGAGCTATGCGGCTCCGCCCCACAACTCATTGACGAATTGTACAAATCGGAAACGGCCACCAACTTCAACAACCGTTCCATTGCCTGGTTGTTGAAAAATTACAATCGTATCTACGATGATCCGGACATGGCGCTCGACCTCTATACCCGCCAGTGCTCTCTGGGTATCACAGCCCAGCAGCTGAGTATCGCTGCAGGAACCATTGCCAATGACGGCGTAAACCCCGTCACCAAACAGAAAGTGTTTGATAACGGTCTGGCACCGAAAATCACTTCAATGATTTCTACCGTCGGTTTCTATGAACATTCCGGAGACTGGATGTATACTGCCGACATACCTGCCAAAAGCGGTGTGGGTGGCGGCGTAATGGCCGTACTGCCCGGTGTTATGGGTGTCTCTGCCTTCGCTCCTGCCCTGGACGAAGCGGGCAACTCCGTAAAAGCGCAATTAGCGATAAAATTCATCATGAACAAGCTCGGTCTGGGTGTGTTCAATGGCGATAACGTGACAGTTACCGAATAAGTTTTTTTAGCTATGAGTTATAAGCTATGAGTTATTTGCTGAATACGGTGCATGTGTCAACAAATAACTTATAACTCATACTTCATAATGGACTTCATCATGAAAATGGCTCTATCAGAATTCGTATTGCGAGAAAAAGGAATCTATGGTATACTACATGTTATCATCCTGATACTTTCGTTATTTTTAGTCATCAGTATCTCTGTCGACACATTCAAAGGAATTCCTTTCTATGAACAGTCGGTCTACATGAAGGTACAGTTGTGGATATGCGCATTATTCCTGGCAGACTTTGTCCTGGAATGGTTTCTGGCAGAAAAAAAAAGAAACTATGTAGCCACACACTTCATTTTCCTACTGGTAGCCATACCTTATCAAAATATCATTGCCTATATGGGATGGACTTTCTCACCGGAAATAACATACATGCTACGTTTTATCCCGTTAGTTCGAGGTGGGTATGCCATGGCTATTGTGGTGGGGTGGCTGACATACAACCGTGCATCAGGACTGTTCGTCTCCTATCTCACCATGCTGCTGGCTACCGTCTATTTTTCCAGCCTGGCCTTTTATGTCATGGAGCATGGTCCCAATCCTTTGGTCAAAGGATATGGAGATGCTTTGTGGTGGGCATTTATGGACGTGACAACAGTAGGCTCCAATATCATAGCGGTCACTCCTACCGGACGGGTACTGTCCGTACTGCTGGCTGCGCTGGGCATGATGATGTTTCCTATCTTTACAGTGTACGTAACAAGCTTGGTAGAACGGCGCAACAAGGAGAAAGAAGAGTATTACAAAAAAACGACGCAGAAGCCCACACCCACAGCCGATGCTTCCTGAACAGTTAAAAACGGAACTTTCACTTATCCAACGGGAACAAGTCCCTCCGAGTGTTGTTATAGACGCTGATTATGAATATATTTTTCATCTAAAACCTTAACTTATGGCAAATATTAAACAAACAGTGAAGCTGGGTGTGTTTACCCTGGCAATCATGAATGTAACGGCAGTAGTATCCCTGCGTGGACTACCAGCCGAGGCCGTGTATGGAATGAGTTCGGCCTTCTACTACTTATTTGCAGCCATTGTCTTCCTTATCCCGACGTCACTCGTCGCTGCGGAACTGGCTGCCATGTTTCAGGACAAGCAAGGCGGTGTGTTCCGCTGGGTGGGCGAAGCTTACGGCAAGAAGATGGGATTCCTCGCCATCTGGGTACAATGGATTGAAAGTACGATCTGGTATCCTACGGTACTGACATTCGGTGCTGTTTCCATCGCCTTTATCGGTATGAATGATGTGCACGACATGTCCTTGGCCAACAACAAGTACTATTCGCTGGTGGTCGTGCTCATCATCTACTGGCTGGCTACATTCATCTCCATGAAAGGTATGAGCTGGGTAGGTAAAGTAGCAAAAGTCGGAGGTCTGGTCGGAACCATTATCCCGGCTGCATTGCTGATTATTTTGGGCATTATTTATCTGGCCACCGGCGGCCACTCCAACCTGGATTTCCACAGCAGCTTCTTCCCCGATTTGACGAACTTCGACAACGTGGTGCTTGCTGCCAGTATCTTCCTCTTCTATGCCGGTATGGAGATGGGCGGTATCCACGTAAAAGACGTAAGCAATCCGTCCAAGAATTATCCGAAGGCAGTGTTCATCGGTGCAGCCATTACGGTAATCATTTTCGTATTGGGTACTTTCGCATTGGGCGTCATCATCCCGGCCAAAGATATCAGCCTGACACAGAGTCTGCTTGTAGGTTTCGATAACTACTTCCATTACATCCGTGCCTCCTGGCTGTCACCCATCATTGCCATCGCTTTGGCATTCGGTGTGCTGGCAGGTGTATTGACATGGGTTGCCGGTCCGTCCAAAGGTATCTTTGCCGTAGGAAAAGCCGGCTATATGCCTCCGTTCTTCCAAAAGACCAACAAACTGGGTGTACAGAAAAACATCCTTTTTGTACAAGGTGGCGCAGTAACCGTGTTGAGTCTTCTTTTCGTGGTAATGCCTTCCGTACAGAGTTTCTACCAGATTCTGTCACAGCTGACTGTAGTTCTCTATCTTATCATGTATATGTTGATGTTCTCCGGAGCCATCGTACTGCGTTATAAGATGAAGAAGCTGAACCGTCCGTTCCGTATCGGTAAGAATGGCAACGGACTGATGTGGCTCATCGGTGGTCTTGGTTTCTGCGGTTCATTGTTGGCATTCATACTGAGCTTTATCCCGCCCAGCCAGATTTCAACGGGCAGTAACACTGTATGGTTCTCTGTACTCATCATCGGCGCACTGATTGTAGTGATTGCTCCGTTCATTATTTATGCTTCCAAGAAACCGTCCTGGGTTGACCCGAACAGTAACTTCGAACCATTCCATTGGGAAGAGCAACCCGCTGTGCAAACAGCCGGTAAAAGTGCTACAATTACAAATACTACCGCAAGTAGTGCAACCGGTACCGCTACTGCCGGCAGCAATGGCCCAAGCAATGCTGCCACAAGTGGAAGTACGGCAGAAGATGCAACCAATCCCCCAAAAGGATAAAAGGATATAAACTGAGAATAAAAAAAGAAGAGGTTGTCTCAAAATAGATGATGAGACAGCCTCTTCTTTACTGTTATATGATATCGGAAGATAGGAATATTCAAGAATCCAATTCCTGCATTCTCTCACACGCCCTTCTGCTTTCCTCCACCAGCTCCTGCATAACCGACGCCACAGACTGTATTCCTTTGCCCTGAAGCAAGGCAGACACTTGTCCTATTTCCAATTCCCCTTCTTCAAGGTCACCTTCAAAAATACCCCGCTTGGCACGGCCGCGGCCTAAAAGAATCCGCAATTCTTCTTCCGTAGCTCCCACAGCTTCAGCAGCCTCTACGGCACTACGGAAATTATTGCGTACCAGACGAACCGGAGCCAGTTTCTTCAAAAGCAAGCGAGTATCGCCTTCTTCCAGATGCAGGCAATAATCCTTGAACACCTCACTCGCGGAACTCTCCGCTGTCAAGGCAAAACGTGTCCCTATCTGTACACCTTCCGCCCCCAATACACGGGCGGCAAGCATTGCCTCACCGGTAGCGATGCCTCCGGCGGCAATCAGCGGAAGCGTCGTAGCAGCGCGCACAGCAGGTATAAGGCACAGGGTCGTGGTTTCTTCCCTTCCATTGTGCCCTCCAGCCTCAAATCCTTCGGCAACAACAGCGTCTACCCCTGCTTCCTCTGCCTTCACCGCAAAACGGGAAGAGGAAACCACATGCGCCACAGTTATGCCACGCTCATGCAACCAGCCTGTCCACTTTTTAGGGCTGCCGGCAGAAGTAAACACAATCTTCACTCCTTCATCCGCCACTATCTGCATGATTTCTTCTATTTGGGGATACAGCAAAGGGATATTCACTCCAAATGCATGATGGGTGGCAGCACGACATTTCCTGATGTGTTCCTGCAACGTCTCGGGATGCATGGACCCGGCCCCCAACAAACCCAAGCCACCTGCATTACTCACGGCAGCAGCCAGCCTCCAACCGCTGCACCAAACCATACCTCCTTGAATTATCGGATATTTTATTCCGAAAAGAGAAGTAACTCTATTCATTCTATTTCTTTTAAAGTTTTATTAAAAGAGAACAAAGGAAGGAAGGGGAATGTTCAATTTAATGGACATCCGTCCGCCAAGCCCTCATTTGACAATCAGTCTCACCGGTTGTTTTATCAGGACTGTTGTCGAGTCTCCGTATGTCTTCAGAATTTCCAATGTACGTGCACGACGCTTACGACCTTTGAAGTTCCAGAACTCACGGGTAAAGGGCGTCATCATGTCCAAACCAGAAATTCCACCGCCACCGGTCCCCTGCCAACCGCCCACAGCCATGTTATTGGCTCGCTCTGTCACCCGATAGCGCAAACCGGTCGCTTCAATCTGCTCCACTGTCTCACGCGGGCCGGCATCAAACGGATGCTTTGCCCAGTTGGTGGGAATCATCAGAGTCTTAAGTGCATAGAATTCATCTCCCCGCCAAGTATCTTTATCCACCTTAATCTTTTTCTGATAAATGGGATCCCAATTATATTTGGTATTGGCAGTATAGGGACGCAAGGTAAGCACAACCTTTTTCTCGGGTGCCTTCGGCATGACGGGCAGCGAATTATCAAAATCCATCCATGACTTGTCCATCACAGCTTTCGGAGTACCCAGGGAACTGTTCATTTCAAGTTCCAGCAATGCCTCCGGATTTAGCTTCATCTCCTTTTCTTCCCTCAACAACCGGTTCAACCTCAATGAATCCTGAGGGGTCCAGTTTTGGGCGTAAAAAGGGAAGGTTACCACATAGAGCAGCCCCAAAAGAGTATAAATCTTTTCACTTAGTATGATTTACTAATACCTAATATATATAATTATACCTATTGATTATCAAGATACCATCACCACCACATATATCCACTTCCGCAAAGCGGTTCGTCATAGCAAGGGTCAATCGTCCACATCGTCCGCGGATATTTACGTGTTTCCCACCAGCGACGGTATCGCGAGGCAGCGTCCAGCACCTCTTCGTCCGAGAGGAAGTAGATGCCTTCATAATTCTCCGCATCCGTATGCACCATCTTGCATCCCATCGAAGCATTATGCCCGAGGCGGATGGTTTCTACCGTCCATAAGACACACTCACCCAAACGAAGCTTTCCACCCGCCGAATAGGACACCGGAGCTAAGGGGAAAGAAGAGATGAACGTCAAATCCTCGGCATACTTCAATAATTCTTCTATGTCTTCAGAAGTAAACTTGGGCATGTTACTCAACCCATCCGGACTTTGGGTAGAATATTTGCCAGCCTTCAACTGCTTGACAAACAAACTCACGTCCGGATGGTTGTAGTCCAACGTTTCTTTGCCACAAGAGACCAAAGAGAGAACAGAAAGAGTAAAGAATACGAGCAATATAGTCTGCCCGGATATATGTAATTTATTGTATAGAGTCTTCATATTTGTATTGTATTTAAGATTAATAAGTCATGCGCACACCGCACAACAGATTCAGATTGGTGGGGCGTTCCGTGCGCAAGGTCCTTGTCTGTGAGTCTGTATCAAAATGATGGGAAACAGACGGCTCGGCAAACAAGGCAAAACGGTCATTCATCTTATAGCGCACCCCTATTCCGGCAGCAACCGACAGTTGTACCGGTTCTGCACCGAAACCATTGTCCGGTGCACCGGCAATGCATTTCTCGGCTGTTCCGCCAGCCATGGCGTAGAAATCCACTTTCGGAGTGCTTGCCAGCATCATGTTCAGCCTTACCGGAATTCCCAAAGTATGCAATGTATGGTCACCATCCAAACGATTGTACTGAAGGCCGGCTTCCAAAGAGAAAAGCTTGTTCAAACGGCGCTCCACACTCATGCCGGCCGTAAACGGCACATTGCAATCCCCTTTCGGCAGGGAAGTGCCGACGCCTGCTTTCAATGCCCAATTACGTGATTCCGGCAATGATGCGGACATAGCCTTTTCCTGTTCCCCTTCAGAAGAAGACACTGTCTGGTTTATATCGGATTTTGTACGGTCGGGATTTGAATGATAGTTTCCATTACCGGCCGGAGTTCCATTGGCATAATAGCCATTGCCCGGTTGCTGCTGGTTTCCATATACTCGCTGGGTAATCCTGATGGAAACATGGACGGACAGGGATTCATCCTCATCGGCCTGTGCCGTCAGCCCCGCCGGGATACCGTTTGCAGGCTGCTTTGTACCGGGATTTTGTGCCACGGGATTCGTCTGATGGATAGAGGGGAAACTTTCCTGCACTATATCTCCGCTTAATTTGCCTTCCGGCGTCATGGCTGCCACTTGTGTAAAGGCTTCCTTGATTTCCTCCTTCGGAGAGAAATACCAGAAAGCGGCAGAAGCAGCCCCCAGCACAAATACAACAGAAGCGGCCGCGGCCACGCGGTGGAACCTTGGAGAAAGAAGAAGCTGCTTCCTGCCTTTTGCGGAAGCCGGTGACGGCAAGTCACGTTGCAACTCCTCCCAGAAGCCCTCCCGCACTGTCATTTCTGCGCCGGCAAGACGACTGCGGAACAAACCGGTTATTTCATCTTTTTCTCTCATATTCTGTATATTCTTTAATCCTTTTTATCAACAAACACTTGGCACGATGTAACTGCGAGGTGGAAGAATGCTCCTTGATGTGAAGTATCTCGGCTATTTCCTTGTGCGACTTCTCTTCAAAAACGTATAAGTTGAATACCGTGCGGCATCCGTCGGGAAGTTCTGCCACGAATGCCATCAGCATTTCTTCGGAAATACGGCCTCCGGTTTCGGCAATGCCTGCTTCATCCGGAATGTCGGGCAATTGTTCCTCATTCACCACCAGTTGGCTGAAACGTTGCTGTTTCCGCAGGTAGTCTATGGCCTGCGTCACCATTACTCTTGTCACCCACGTGCTCAATGCACATTCTCCACGGAAAGTGAAGTGGGTGAAGATTTTGATGAAACCATCGTGCAATACGTCATGGGCCGCATCGATATCGCCCGTATAGCGGTAGCACACCGCCAGCATCTGCTTGGAGTAGAGGGTGTATAGTGCCTTTCGGGCGGAATCCTTTCCTGCCCGGCAGCCCTCTATTAGTTCTATCTCATTTTCCAATGTCAGTGCTCGTTTTACGGACGCCTCTTCGCGTCGTTTGTTAGTTAGACGCAGCATTCTTGAAAATGCTGCTGAATTAAATATAAAAAGTTGTTAAAGAACAGAGATTGTTTATATTGAGCTTTCAATACTCAATTGGTAACTGTACGAATTTAAGTAATTGACAATGCTATGCTGCCAAACAGCTTTTTCACATCACAAAGATAGGTGCATTTTTCTACAATGTCTAACACCGGCCCCCCAATATTACCGAATCTTCTTATAGATGTATTGGGCGAGGCCATAAATATATCGGCGGAATCCGGGACGGTAGTAGAGTAATTGACTGAACCATCCAAGATGCCTGTCGAATAATCTCACCATAGCCCCAACAAAAATCATAGCAATAAGAGTTCCTGCACCCACCACCTGCCATTGCCATGTACCAAAATAAAAATAGCCCAAAGCGACCGCTATAACAACCAAGGTGGTATCTATCATGATTTTAGCTTTAGCAAATGGAATGTTGGCAGCTTTGCTAACCGCTACTGCAATACCTTCACCCGGCATAGTGACCGAGCCACACCGTATCTCTAAAGAGATGCCTAAAGCAAGCAATACGCAACCCATTAATTGCACCACTACCTGCCATAATATGGTGTTGCATAATATGATTGATGTAAGTCGCATATTAATATCTAATAGGAAACCGAATACAAAACCAATAATAAGTTGAAAGAGCTGCACCGGTTGGAAACCTCGACGGAGAATGAGAATCTGAAGCCCGACAAACAGAGCGTTCATCAGGTAAGTATATTCTCCAATGGTAAATTGGGGAGCCATGCCTGTTTCACCTGCAAGTGTCATAACGAACGGGATGGTGGAAATCACACTACTGCCAAAGTTTGACCGTACACAGAGTGCTACTCCGAATGTCATAATGAACAATGATACGATGAGCAATAAATGCTGCCATGAAAACGAGATGATTTTTTCCTTAAATGAGTCTTTTGATTTTATTAATCCGTTCATAAAAATAGTAAAATTACCCTGCAAAGATACGACAAAAAAATGAGACACGAAAAGACATGGTAAGCGTTTTGACCGACAATGTTTTCAGCCACACAGTCTTTGATTTTCTTTTCCAAATGTGTTCCATGTAACAAATCCGGATGGCGGTGAAGGATATCTTTGGCATGTTTGTCAGACACAAGTGTCCGGCTTGTCAGAAGCAGGTGTCTGTCAAGACAGACTCCGGTGTTTGTCAGATTGGACGCAAGTGTCTGTCAGATTGAGTACAAGTGTCTGTCAGATTGGGCGCAAGTACCCGTCAACTTGAAGTATCCGGTTGTCAACTCCAAGATGCTCAAGTAGAGGTTTATATTCTCCAAGTAAAGGTCGGCAGTTTGGCTTCTGAATGGTACGGTTGCAATCCGCTTTTTTTCAAAAGTCAAAAAACAACTCTGACCATTAATAAAGATGAGTGGGGTGTCAGAACTCTGACAGGCATATCATTCAACCATTCAAAACGTAGCAAAGCATCTCTTCTCTTAGTAAATAGGAGAAGAGATGCTTTGCTACGTTTTGAATGACCGAGTAATCTCCGCCTTTATCAACATGCTTTAAAGCTCATGTCCAATCCTTTTACGGAGTGGGTCAAAGCTCCTACGGAAATAAAGTCCACACCGCATTCGGCATAGTCGCGGAGCGTATCGAAAGTGATGCCGCCGGAAGATTCCGTTTCATAGCGGCCACCTACCATCTCAACAGCTTTTTTCGTCATTTCGGGAGTAAAGTTATCGAACATGATACGGTCCACGCCACCCAAGTCGAGTACTTGCTGCAATTCGTCGAAATTGCGCACTTCGATTTCTATCTTGAGGTCCTTGCCCTTCTCCTTGCAATATTCCTTTGCACGGGTGATAGCCTTGTCAATGCCTCCGGCAAAGTCCACATGGTTGTCTTTCAGCAGAATCATGTCGAACAGGCCGATGCGATGGTTTACACCGCCACCGATTTTCACCGCCATTTTCTCGAGGATACGCATGCCCGGAGTGGTCTTGCGGGTATCGAGCACACGGGTATTCGTCCCCTTCAACTGCTCGGCATACTTGTGTGTCATGGTGGCAATGCCGCTCATGCGTTGCATGATGTTCAACATCAGACGCTCTGTTTGCAGCAAAGACTGCACCTTGCCCTCCACAATCATGGCCACATCGCCCGGCTTCACGGCCGTACCGTCATTGATGAGCACTTCTACTTTCATGGTAGGGTCGAAGCGACGGAACACTTCTTTAGCTATCTCGATACCGGCAAGAATACCGGCTTCCTTAATCAGAAGTTTGGACTTGCCCATTGCCGCAGCAGGAATGCACGAGAGGGTTGTATGGTCTCCATCGCCTATGTCTTCGGCGAAAGCCAGGTCTATCAGCCTGTCTATCAATTCTTCTTCCTTATTCATTTGTTTTATCTATTCTTATTTGATGTATGACATATGTGTTCTGTACTTTTCTGAAGAAACAATTCACCCGAAAGTTTCCATTTGCAGTCACCAAGGTACCGATAACGAAACCGGATTCATCACGTTTTCCCCGATGGTTCACATTAAAACTGCCGACCTTGTGGTTGGAGAAGAAAGCAGCCATTGTGCCCTCTGCCGTCCGCTTGTCGGCGTGGGTCGACTTATTCTGAATGATTAAATCGACCTTGTCACCCAGATACTTGTTGAGCTTCTGAGAGTTTCCTTCCTTGAAGGCTCCAATCACTCCCTCGGAAACGTTCTGCGCCAGTAGCACAGACGTCCAAATGAAGAGACCGGTCAACAAAAAGATTACCCGTTTTTTCATTTTCACAAGTATTTATGATAGGCAAAGGTAAGCATTTGTCGCAGAATACAATAAAAAAATGCTAAATTTGTGCGCTAATCAAAACAGAACCAGTATGAAAACGACTCTGCTCGTCGTAGGACGAACTGTAGAACAACACTTTATAACAGCCATCAACGACTATGTGCAACGTACCAAGCGTTATCTCTCATTCGAGATGGAAGTCATCCCCGAACTGAAAAACACCAAGAGCCTCTCTATGGAAGTACAGAAGGAGAAGGAAGGAGAACTGATACTGAAAGCTCTCCAGCCGGGAGACGTAGTCGTGCTGCTGGACGAAGGTGGAAAAGAAATGCGCTCCATAGAGTTCGCAGACTATATGAAGCGCAAGATGAATACCGTAAACAAACGGCTGGTATTTGTCATCGGAGGCCCTTACGGATTCTCTCCAAAGGTGTACGAAGCGGCACACGAAAAGATGTCCCTCTCGCGTATGACTTTTTCCCACCAGATGGTGCGCCTCATCTTTGTGGAACAGCTCTATCGGGCAATGAACATACTGAACGGAGGGCCGTATCATCATGAATGACACCCATAATGATTTTCGCCACGGGAGACAGGGTTCATCAAGGTTCCAAGGATGCACTATAGCCCCTCTTCTTAGCAATGAAAACAGAAAACAGAGAATAGTTTCTCAAACGAAAGCCATTCCGTCCCCATCACCTTTTACATAAACCTACACCTGTCGGACGACCCGCTGCAATAAATCCGGTATCCTCAGAGTTGTGCTCTTTATGTCAATAATCCGTCTCTTTCCATCGGCAGACAAAGAAAAACGCATCTGGCGCTTATCTTCCTTACCGACAACTCTGATTATCAGTCTTTTTTCTTCAACAGAACGAATTACCTTGGAAGCATTGGAGGCTGACAGTCCCAATGTCTCGGCTATTTCAGTAGAAGTGAGCTTCGGACTGTCGAGCAAAGTGCACAACAACATTCCTTCATTCAGCGATAAACCATATATATGCATGAACTGCCCCTCAAATTCAATAATAGCCCGATAGACATCACGGATTTTGTATAATTCCTCCATATTAGTTCTTTCTATATAAATTCATATTAGTTTTATCTGCACGCTCCATACATGTGGCTACACAGCCTATGGTGACTGTGCCCCGCGGCTCCTCACGCCGGATGCCCTTCTCGGCTACGGAAACAGCCATACCGGCATGACGCAGATTCTCTGCCACCTCCCGGCCGATGAAACCGGCACCCGCAACAACGGCGCGCTTTACAAGATGTTCTGTGATATAAGCTTTGATGGAAACGGTATCCTCTACATTGCGCAGTGTAAAGACACCTCCAGAGCGAATGCCTTCCAACGGAGGTTCCCCTGGATTGGCTTCCGGAGACAACAGGAGTTTGCCATAGTTTTCTTCGTATTCTTCCCCACCGGCATTACGTATCGTAATGGTTTGGTTCTTAGGATGAATGGCAAACATTTCATTCTGTGCCAGCAACTTCTCGTGTTCAACGATAACACTGCCCATGCAATGAGGCAAGCCGTAATTGGCACATGAGATATGAGGCTCTTTTCCCCATAAAAGGATGTCTGCCGTTTCGCCCACTCTTCTCTGTCGGACGGCAGCCGTAGCCCCACCTGCTACGCCACCCATGATTGCATATTTCATAATTCCCATTTTATATTGTTCATGCTAACTATTATAATTAACAATATAAAGGGAATATTTGTTTTCTAAAATAGCATATTTTCCATAGAAAAATTAAAAAAGACTCAATAAAAGCACCTGCTCTATGCCTACCAGCCTATTTTATCCAGCCCGACAGCAGAATACCAAGCCATTGAACGGTATGCCGTAGCCGCCCTTGGGTTCTCTTCGGGAGAAGGGATATAATGCGTTACACCGTGAGAACGTTCCATCGAAAACATACCGTCCGCTGCCGAATAAATCATAGGAGTAGTGGCCCAATAGCCCAAAGCTGCATCGAAAGCCTGCTTCCAATCATTCAGGACAGACGTATCCTCCACAAGCGTCTCCATCATTTCTACAAAATCGAAATAACCCACATACGAAGAGGAATAAAAGTCACTCCGACGGTCACAATTGAAGATTTGGTTACGAAGCATTCTGCCATTCACCGTCGCCCCAGGCAAAGCAGTGCGGGTTACAGAAGCCAGGTTCTCCAGCTCCGATGATTTCAGCACAGAAATAGCAGTTCCTCCGGTCCAGTTGGTATTACTGATTTTGTAACCCTGATCGTACTTATCATTATATACGGCAAAATATTCGGAAGCAATCTTGGCTGCTGCCCCTTTCTGGAACATATAGGGCACAATCCTGTCGTAAGGAGCACCGGGACCCGGATTCTCGGCAGGAGAGCCAATGTAGTAATCCGTATATTGCCTCAATTCATAAGCCACTTCTACAGACTGCATGAAGCAGGCATCAAACATGATAAAATCAAAATGGGGAGCTGTCTCCAGCACTGACACCAAGCCGTCTATATTCATATGATGAGTGCCGTTGCTTGTATCCTCGCCTATCCAGCGGGTAGAAGGCAACGGATTAGGTATCCATCCCTCACCGTGTGACCAATAAACCAAGCCATAACTTCCGGCCAGGTAGCGGGTACTTTTAAACACATCGTCAAACACTTCCTGCGTTTCAGTAATCCCGACGGAATTACGGTCTTCATACTCCTTGACGACCTTCTCTATAACATCGCTTCCTTTCTTTTCCAATTCTATCAGGCGGGGAGATGTACCGGTATCCACATAAACCAACAGATGCATACCCAAAGTATTCATCTGCGCCCATCCTTCCTTCATTTCGTTCAAATCCTCTGAAGCGAATCGGGATAAACTATTGTCTGCCGCCATATAGACCAATACCGTACGTCTGTCCTCAACCGGCGGCTCCGGAATAGGATCATTGCCACCTCTACAAGCTGTCAGCACCATAGGAAGGAAAAAAGAAAGAAGCAGAT
>CAJJYX010000013.1 GCA_905197435.1 uncultured Bacteroides sp. | reverse complement strand
CATGATTGTATCTTTTTAAATGAACCACCTCACGCAGGTCGTCCGAAAGACTTACCCTACAAACGCCCCTGTCTTTATTGGTGACCCACACCACGTTTTCCGACCTATCGGCCATGAGGCTTTTGGCGGCATAAGTAAAGTATTTAAGCCTGCAAACCACCTGCCAGCGGCCGGCTATCTTCTTTAACAGATGCAATCCGCTATATTTGCCATACGTACCGGCTATCAATACATCCGGCCGACCGGGCAGTGCCACGAGCTTCCTCACGCCCCAAAGCCCGTCCAGATGCTCTACCCTGTCCCCCTCGATTATATAAACCCCATTGTCCGAAGCACAGAACAGCTTGTTGTCATGACACAAGAACGACCAGACCTGCCCACCCGTCTCGGGCAAAAATTCCATAGGAATCTCCTTGCTTTGTTCCTCGGGTAGAACGGTGCAATAAATACCTTGATTGGTACCCAGATACTGTTTATTTCCGTACTGGCAGGAAGAGTAACCCGACCCGATGAGAGGCTTTCCGCCATACAAAGAGCAAACCGGAGAATCCAGGAGAATACAGTCGATGCCATTGTCCAGTCCCAGCCAAAGATTGTTCTCCGCATCAAAATTCATGCAGAGAACCGTCTTGTTTTGCAGTCCGTTATTGATGGATATTACATAAGTCTCATTCTTCTCCAAATCCAAGAGGCAGACCCCCTCCTGCACAGAGCCCAGCGCCAGCAGCGACTGATGGAGTGCCGCGCAGAAAATACGGTTATGCCGCATGAAATCATCAGCCGCGCACGCATACTTCTGGATGGTTTCCCCATCATAGATAAACAGGCCGTTATAACAGGTCACTATCAACACCTTGCCATTATAGGGCAACAGGCTTGAAATCCTCCCCAGCCTTTCTGTTCCCGGAATCAGCTGAAAGTGCTTGTCTTCCATCACCAGGAGCCCATCGGATGCACCGATATAGAACTTGTTATAGAGTATGGCCGAAACGTTCATCTCACTGGTCGACTCTATATATTCCACCCGTCCGTCCGCCCAACAGAACAGACTACGGTCGGACTGGAAGTAGATTTTATCCCTATCTTGCAAAATGTTCCAAATAACGCCAACCACCGATCCATCGGATAGACTGTCCGAAAGACAAGTATAGTCCAATCCCCCCAATCGGTTCGGAGTGAAATAGCCGAAACGGCCGATTCCACCGATGTAAATGCGATTGTCCGTCCCGATTTTCACGGCCCGCGTCTTGGCATTCGACATAGAATATAAATTCCAGGCAGTGCCGTCAAACTCCAGCAAACCTTTGTTATTTGCCACATACAGCCAACCATTCTCGTGTTGCTGTAACATCCAGTTTTGGTTTCCGGCTTTATAGGTATGTCGTGTATAATTAATCACCGGCCGCTGCCATTCTGCCTTGGCAGAAAATGCAACCCAAATCAAAAAGAATAGAATAAAACAGAGTCTGCTCTTCATGGTAGTTTACATTTGTTTTACGTAGCAAAGATAATTTCTTTCTTTTAAACCGCATTTTCCCATTAGTTTCTTTAACAGATTAATCAAGACATTACTAAAATATATGAAGTACGTAATAATCAAATAATTACAAAGCAGGAAAGAAAGTATTGATGTAGTTAAAATCGAGAATTGAAGTAGCTAAGATGTAGTATCTTCTTATAAAACATGGGAAGATGATTATACTTTTGCTCCACGTTTTACACAAAGAATTGCATTCTGCCTGTAAAGTAAGCTAACCGACATATACATCAAAAATTTAATAATATGAGAACACTACTAAAAAAAAGTTTTGCTTTCCTACTGGCACTCCTATCAATGGGAACGTTTGCCCAACAGGCTCCTTCCATCATGAATATCGGTTCACGCCAGACTACCTCACTCGACGGTCAGTGGAAGACAATCGTCGACCCGTTTGAAAACGGCTATTACGATTACCGTCTGAAACCCTATGACGGAGGATATGCCCAAGATAAGACCTATTCGGACAAGACCAAACTACAGGAATATGATTTCGAAACAGACAAGTTGCTATTTGTTCCCGGTGACTGGAACACACAGCGCCCCCAACTATACTATTATGAAGGAACCGTATGGTACCGGAAACATTTTGAGTATTCATTAGAACCCGGCAAACGACTTTTCCTGAATTTCGGAGCAGTCAACTACGAAGCCATCGTGTGGCTGAACGGCAAACGGCTTGGCAGACACATCGGCGGATTCACCCCTTTCAATTACGAAATAACCGATCTGCTGAAAAAAGGCACAAACAGCCTGGTGGTAAAGGCAGACAATAAGCGGATTCCCGAAGCAGTGCCCACAGTGAACGCAGACTGGTGGAACTTTGGAGGCATCACACGCCCCGTCACACTGGTAGAAACACCTTCAACCTACATCCGCGACTACTATGTACAACTAAAAAAGAATGACAAGAATACCATCGAAGGCTGGGTGCAGTTGGACGGCAATGCCAAGATTCAGAAAGTAACACTGGACATTCCCGAACTGAAGCTGAAAAAAGAAGTGACTACTGATGCCAACGGCTATGCCGCTTTCCAAATAAAGGCCAAGCCCCTCTTATGGACTCCGGAGAATCCCAAACTATACGCTGTAACCATCGCTTCCGAAACCGACAAAGTGACAGACGAGATAGGCTTCCGTACTATCCGTACCGAAGGCACCAAGCTAATGCTGAACGACCGGGAGATTTTTTGTAGAGGCATCAGTATCCACGAAGAGACTCCCTATTACAGCGGTCGTGCCTACTCCAGAGACCATGCACACACCCTGCTGAGCTGGGCAAAGGAGCTTGGATGCAACTTCGTACGTCTGGCACACTATCCGCACAATGAAGAGATGGTGCGCGAAGCCGAACGGATGGGCTTCCTTGTATGGTCGGAGATTCCGGTTTACTGGACCATTCATTGGGAAAACAAAGATACCTATCAGAATGCCGAACAGCAATTGTGCGACATGATTGCCCGCGACAAGAACCGTTGCAACATCATCATCTGGTCCATTGCCAACGAGACTCCCATCAGCGAGCCGCGCCTGACTTTCCTGACCAACCTGGCCAACAAAGCAAGAAGCCTGGATAATGTACGCCTGGTAGGTGCTGCCATGGAAAAAGAGGAAGTGCAACCCGGCCTGATGACAGTGAACGACCCACTTGACAAGGTATTGGACATCATCAGTTTTAATGAATACGTGGGCTGGTACGATGGTGACTCCGAAAAATGTGACCGGGTCAACTGGACATTCGAAACCCAAAAGCCGGTATTCATCAGCGAACTGGGAGGCGGTGCCTTATATGGCCGGCATGGATCGCCCAAAGAACGTTTCACCGAAGAATATCAGGAAGACATGTACATCCGCCATATCCAAATGCTGAAACGTATTCCGGGACTGGTAGGTACCACTCCATGGATTTTGAAAGACTTCCGTTCTCCTCGCCGCCACGTACCCGAAATACAGGACGATTTCAACCGCAAGGGACTGGTATCCGACAAAGGACAAAAGAAAAAAGCATTCTTCGTCTTGCAAAAATGGTATGAAGAACTGAAAGAGGCCTACAAATAAGATTATTCAATAAATAAATAATATCAACAACCCCCTCAAAGAAATGAAAATGCCTATGAAACAACACCTGTGAGACCTTAATGTATCCGGCGAGTTGATGCACCAACCGGCTCGCTACATTTTCCGAAGAGGACAGGGCCTCTTCTAAACTATGAAACCATTATTTTATTTATTCATTAAAAAACAGCCTAATATGAAGCATTTATTTGTATTCCTATTGCTCTTTATCGGAATCGGCACCGTTACGGCACAGAATGTCCAGGTTACCGGTATCGTAAAAGACAATTCGGGAGAAGCCGTTATCGGCGCCAATGTAACTGTAAAGGGGAGCACCAACGGTACTATCACCGATTTGGATGGAAAGTTCTCCGTACAAGCCTCACCTAATGCAACACTGGTAATCTCTTTCATCGGTTACACTACTCAGGAAATCAAACTGCAAGGGAAAACCAATGTGACAGTAACCCTCACCGAGGACTCAAAAGCTTTGGATGAAGTGGTTGTCATTGGTTACGGTACGCAAAAGAAAGTCAACCTGACCGGTTCGGTAGCTGCCGTAAAAATCGACGAGACTATCGCCAGCCGTTCCATCACCAACGTATCTTCCAGTCTTTCCGGTTTGGTTCCGGGTCTTGTGGTAAGCCAAAGCACCGGTTTTGCCGGAGGTGACGGCGCCTCCTTGAAAGTACGCGGTCTGGGTTCTATCAACAATTCCGACCCGCTGATTGTAGTGGACGGTATGCCTGATGTAGACATCAACCGCATCAACATGAACGATATCGAAAGCATCTCTGTATTGAAAGATGCCGCCTCATCAGCTGTGTACGGTTCACGTGCAGCTAATGGTGTCATCCTTATCACAACCAAAAGCGGTTTGAAAGAGAGCAAGGCCAAAGTGAGCTACAATGGTTCATATGCATGGTCAAGCCCCGTAGAATTCTATGATTACATGGCAGACTACAGCCGTGCACTGACCATGCACATGCGGGCAGCAGCTTCCGGCAACAGCTCGACCAACTACCGTCAGGCCTCGGCCGAACAATGGTTGGCCATGAGCATGGTAGACCCCATTCTTTTTCCGAACACCGACCAGTTTGACGAAATGTTCCGCACAGGCGCCATCCAAAACCATACGGTTTCAGCATCCGGTGGCTCTGACAAAATGAACTTCTACACCTCCATCGGTATCATGGACCAGGAAGGTTTGCAGATTCACAACGATTACAGTCGCTACAACATGCGCCTCAACCTGGACTACAAAATCCACGACAACGTAAAAATAGGTGTCAAAACAGACGGTACATGGTCGGAAAGACAGACACCGCGTGGCAGTGGATTGGAAACAGGCGGTTTGAAATACGTTATCTCGGGTGTACTCAACCAGCATCCCGAAACAGGTGAATATGGCGGTAGCATGGCCTACGGCGAAAACACTTCTGCCGGTAATGCCATTGCCGAATATGAAGCCTATCGCACGAATACCAGCCGCAAAGAGTTCAATGGAAATGCCTACATCGAATGGGAACCTCTGAAAGACCTGAAATTAAACGTCAGCTATGCATTGAGATACTACAATGAATTCAGCAAGACCGTACAGAATGTAATCAAGCAGATGAATTTCCAGACCGGCGAAGTGTCACGTACTATGCCCGATACAGGTGACCTGATTAACAACAGCAACTACGAAGGCCACAAGACCTTGTTCCAAGGCCGCATTTCGTATGAGAAAGAAATTGCCAAAGGGCATCACATAGCTGCCATGTTCAATGCAGCCGAAGAGTACTGGTACAACCGTAGCTTGTATGCGCAACGCAAAAACCGCTTGCACAACTCCTTGGAAGAAATCGATGCTGCCTCTCCCTCCGAACAAACCAACTCCGGTTCTTCCAACAGCGAAGGTCTGCGTTCTTTCATCGGCCGTTTCAACTATACGATGTTCGACAAGTATCTATTTGAATTTACGTTCCGTTCCGACGGTTCATCCCGTTTTGCCAAAGGACACCAGTGGGGCTTCTTCCCTTCGGCTGCCATTGGTTGGCGTATTTCTGAAGAGAAATTCTTCGAGCCACTGAAAAGGACAGTCAGCAACGCAAAATTCCGTGCTTCATACGGTACGCTGGGTAACAACTCCGGTGTAGGACGTTACGAGCAGAAAGAAACAATGAGCACTACCAACTATGTGGTAGGCAACAACACGCTGGTTACCGGTTTCAGCGCCAACAAAATGGTAAATAAAGACCTCTCGTGGGAAGAGACACGCGTATTCAACGTAGGTCTTGACTTGGGATTCTTCAATAACCAACTGACAGCCGAACTCGACTGGTACGACCGCTTCACCACCGGCATGATTCGTGGTTCCAGCATCTCCAGCCTGTTGACCGGTTACTCGGCTCCCCGTATCAACGTGGCCGACCTGCGCAACCGTGGTGTGGAAGCCAACATCACTTGGCGTTCCAAAATCCGCAAGTTCGACTATAGCATCAACGTTAATGCTTCTTACAACGTGAACAAGTTGGAAAAATGGGGTGACCACCTGGATCGTGGCTGGACCATGCTCGATATGCCATACCACTTCCTCTACATCTACGAGGCTTATCCGGGACTGGTACAAAGCTGGGGAGAAATAGCCAACGCGCCTTATCAAGGAAACGACCACATTGCTCCGGGCGACATCATGATTAAAGACATCAACGGCGATGGTCAAATCAGCGATTTGGACAAGAAAGCCTATACCAACAAATACCGCGACACCCCGATGGGACAATTCGGTATCACCTTGACCGGTGCCTATAAAGGATTCGACATCCAAGCCTTGTTCCAAGGTAATTACGGACGTACCGACTTGTGGTTGGACGATCTGAATACCAATACGATTCCACAAGACCGCTATGCTTTCCAGCAATTCCACTGGAACGACACCTGGTCATTGGATAACCGCAATGCATCCCTGCCCCGCATCGTTACCGGCAACCAAGGTTCCAGAAACCGTGAGGAGAGTACATTCTATGCCTACAATACAAACTATCTCCGTTTGAAGAACCTGCAAATCGGCTATTCAATCCCCGAACGTTACATGCAGAAAATAGGCTTCAACCGTGCACGTATCTACCTCTCCGGTGAAAATATCCTCACAATGACGCCTTGGAAGGGCATTGACCCCGAGAAGCCACACGGAAACGACTTCTATCCGTTGGTCAAGACCTATTCCGTGGGATTAAACATCGAATTTTGATAATCTAAATTAAACAAGAAAAATATGAAGTACATCAAATATATAGCATTAGCCGGACTGACAAGCCTCTCCACTTCTTGCGTAGATGACTTGTTGAACCGTCCCGCAACTACAGAAGTATCTTCCGACCTTTTCTGGACAAGTACAGACGATGCGTTGACTTCCACCTATGGTGTTTATAACGCCGCCCGTACCCTGTTCGCAACCGAACACTACTACGACGGACACGGTGAATTCCAAAACACACGTGGTAAAAGTCTGGGTAGCATCAGTGCCTGGTCACCGGCCGGATGGGTAACCAGCGGTTTCTCATCCATGTGGAACAATGCCTACCGTGTCATCAACCGTGCCAACTACACCATACAATATGTAGAACGTATGATTGAGGCTGAACAAAACGCTACGACCAAAGCCTCTTTGGAAGCCATCAATGCCGAAAACTACTTCCTGCGTGCCTTGGCCTACTTCCGCCTAATAGAGAACTGGGGTGACGTGCCCTATTATCGCCATGTGCTGAGCGGCAATGACGAAGCCTGTTCATTGCCCCGTACTCCCATTGCTGAAATCGTAGAAGCCCTGGTTGCCGATTTGCAATTTGCCGCAGAAAAGCTACCCACCAGCTACGGTACCGACTATGGACGTGCCACACAGGTAGCAGCCCTGGCCTTCAAAGGAAAGATTGAATTATATTATGCTTGCTGGAACAAATTCGGATGGCCCGAATTGGAAGGCTTCACCCCTAATGCCAGCACGGCAGACACTTACTACAAGGCTGCTGCTGCCGATTTCAAATCAGTGATAAACAACTACGGACTGAAAATTTTGGGTGACGGCGATCCCGGTACTTACGAAAGTCCCACTTATTGGAACCTATTCCAGTACTACAACGAAAACTGTTCCGAAATCATCTACGCTATATCCTACGGTGGTCCTAACTTGAGCCAAGGCGAAAGTTTATTGCGCGATTTCGGTACACGAACCACAGCCAACGCACAATGCTGGATTATGCCGACCTCATTCCTTGCCAATCGCTATCAGTCCACCATAACAGGTGACTTCCTGCCCGAACTGATACTGAACAGAGATGCAAGCTTGGAAAACGGTGCCCGCAACCGTGCCAGCTATGAGAACCGTGACTGGCGTATGAAGTCCACCATCATGTGGGACGGTGAGACATACGTCGGCATCGAAAACGGCGGAATGGAATTGCGCAGCCAATATCCTGCCTACACCTGGATGTATGGTACGTATAACCAAGGAGCCGGCTTCATCAACAACGATGCCAGCGGCCGCACCGGTTACATCTTTCGTAAATGGATACGCCAAGAAGCCGGATGGGATCGTACAGACGGGCCACAGGATTTCTATCTGATGCGTCTGGCCGATGTATACCTGATGTACGCCGAAGCTGTCAACGAGACAAACGGTCCCACTGACGAATGCGTCGCACTGCTCAACAAAATTCGCAGCCGCGGTAATCTGCCCGCACTGGCCGCCGATAAATATGCCAACAAGGAAGAGTTCTTCAAGGCCATCGAACAAGAACGCATCGTAGAGCTTGCCACCGAAGGACATCGTCCGTTTGACATCCGTCGTTGGAGAAAAGCCCACGACGTCTTCGGCCCGGCCCAAAGCGACGGACTCACTTTGTACGACACCAACGGTGCACGTATTCGCGACCAATTCAAGAATGCATCCGAGCTCGACTTCCAAAAGTATTATATCTATCAAATTCCGGAAAGCGAGCGTAACCGCAATCCCAATTTGACGCAAAACACTCCTTGGAGATAACAAAAACAATATTAAACCCAAAAGATAAACAATATGAAAAGTATCTATAGAATAGTGATGTTCATTGCAATCTGCCTCCTTTCACAAGGCTGCAACGACTATCCGGTAGATGATAACGGCCTGCTGATCACCGACAGTGAAGAGTGCTATATCTCTTCTTTCATCCTCAGAGGGCCGGACAACCGCGACGTACTTGCCGAGTATCACATTGACGACGATGCCAACACCATCACCGGTGTAGCCAAGTTCGGCACCAATCTCAAGAACCTGAAGCCCCAATGCGGTGTAGCCAAAGACTGTATCATAACTCCTAATATGGGCGAATGGACTGACTTTAGCCAACCGCGTCAATACACCGTAATTTCCGGTAACCGTAAAGTAAAGAAAACCTATACCATTACCGTTACCGTACAAGGTGAGTGATAAAAACATATAAACTTTAAAAAGCAGAAACAAGTTATGAAACTATTGAAATATGCAATGTTTTCCACCATCGCCCTTGCCTGTCTTTCATGCAGCGACGACGATGAGTCCGGCCTCAAGAACGACATGATCAAGAAAACGACCGCCCCTGCCATCGTTGGCGAGAAAATTGAGTTCGCATATGCCATGGGTGCCACTGAAGGACGGTTGGCCAAAGCTGAGGCCACAGCTTCCATCCCCGGAGCTACCGGCACCGACTTCGAACTTTACTCTTGGTTCACAGCCCGAGGCGACATTTCCGTAAACGGTGTAAACTATCGAGGCGGCGATGAAGTGCCCTTGCAGACCGTCAAGGATGCTTCGACCAGCGGCGCCACATCTGTAGCCAACATGATGGAAACTGTAGATACACACTACTTCACCCCGAGTGTTGCAGTCGGCACAAGCCAATCGGATCTGATTGCCGCCACGCTGCGCTATAACTATGTGGTGCCTGCCGAGGCCAGAGGAAAGAGCTTCCGCATCACTTTCACAGCCACATCCACGACCGGAGCCAAAGTTTCTTATGAGACTCCCGCATATCCCGTTTCCAAAATGGATATGAAACGTCTCATTGAACTGGAGAACGGAGCAGCCTGCTGCTTCTCACTCGAAGATATGGCTGCATACACCACTGCCGAAGCAGCAAGCATGAGCGATAAAATCGACTTCATCTATAACTACCAGGCCAAGACTGATGACGGATTTGACTATGGACACTCTTTCGTCTCTCCGGCAACCGACCCGAAGTTCATCGCCCTCAGCGGTATCATTCCTTCAGGTGCATCCAACAACACACCGATGGAACAACGCGCACAAGTACACGATGCACAGTTGAAGGGCGCAAACCCGGCCGTTTATGTGGACGACATTGACTTCGAGACACTCGACTTGAGCCGTGCCACGAACTACGTGCTCAACTTGAAAAACGACGACGGTGTCTTCATGAAGAGCGCTGATGGCAAGTACGCAGCCTTTGTTTATGTAAACCGCATAGACAACAGCGGCAAAGTAACTATCAGCATCAAACGTTATCCACTGAAATAACAACCGGTCTCCGTTTTAACTGAATAAAGAGAGTACATCAAAATACGCCCATCTAATGGTTGCAAACGAATTTTGATGTGCTCTCATTATTTCAGTCGCTTCTTTGAAACATCACCACTCTTACTATTCTTATCCACTCTTATCCACCAAACCATTTTATTAAGAACCACTCGCTCATGGAAAGACTCAAACAGTTTTTTATATGCCTTGCCCTTCTGTTCCTCCTGTCAGCCCAAGAAATGTGCCGGGCATATACACCGACATCCGTAATAACCGCCCGACCACATGATGCCACTGCCATTTATTTCACCCCTCAAGATTTCCCAATCACCTCCGATGGGCGCACTGACGTATCCGATGCCCTGCAAGAGGCCCTGAACAAGGCCAAAGAGAAAGAAAATGGCTGCGGCATTCTTTTTATTCCCGAAGGGACCTATCAACTAAGCAAGACCATCTACGTACCTTCCGGCGTCCGCATCATCGGCTATGGAAACAAACGCCCGGTTTTCGTCCTTGCCAAACAGTCACCCGGTTTCCAGGAAGTGACCCGCGAAACATCTAAGGGGAAATATATCTTTTGGTTTATAGGAGGAAACTACCGTCCGGGAGGGCGCATAGGTGATGCCAATGCCGGCACCTTCTATAGTTCCATGATCAATATAGACATACGCATTGAAGACGGGAATCCCAATGCCACCGGCATACGTGCCCACTTTGCACAGCACTGCTCCATCTCCCACGTAACCATCCACGCAGGAAAAGGACGTGCCGGCATTGCCGACCCCGGCAACCACTTGGACAATGTAGCCGTTTATGGAGGAGAATATGGAATAGACACCGACAAATCAGCTCCCGGGTGGCCCATCATGCTATTAAATTCATATTTTGAAGGACAACGTAAAAGCGCCATCCTCACCCAAGAAGGCGGTCTGACCATTGTACGCATGCATGCCAAAAACGTACCGGTAGCCATAGAAATAAAAGAGAATGCCCCCGACCGGCTGTTCATGGAAGATTGCATCTTCGAAAACGTCAGCCGTACGGGAGTCATCCTGACAGATGCAGGGAATGCGGCGACACAAATCAACCTCCAAAACATCCAATGCAAGAACGTGCCTCAATTTGCACTGGAACGTGCCACAAACGAGCAAGTGACCGGCAAAGGAAAAATGTACCGGGTAACCCGCTTCACCTTTGGCTTCAATGCCGACAATCTGGAAGACATACCGCAAATCGTGCGATTGTCCCAAAGTGAATCCATCCAGAAAATCGTTCCTCTGAACGCCGACAATACCCCGATGCTTCCACCCACGGAACAATGGGTCAACATCCGCGACCTGGGTGCAAAAGGAGACGGCTTCAGCGATGATACCCGTATCTTCCAAGAAGCAGTGGAGAAGTATGCCAACATCTACATTCCTCAAGGTTGGTATGTAGTGAAAGAACCGTTGACCCTGAAGCCCAACACCAACCTGATAGGCCTGCATTCCGGTACTACCATCCTGCTTACCTTAGGTGGCAACCCGGCCTTCAGTGGCTTCGGCGCTCCACAGGCTCAACTCACCACTCCTCAAGGTGGAAAAAATATCGTATGCGGCATTTTTCTGAATGCTGATGCCTACAATTACCGTGCCGTCAACTGCAAATGGATGGCAGGCGAAGGTTCTTATATGTATGACGTGAAATTCAGCGGACATGACAAGTCCCGTTTTTTCCATAACGGGCAGAGTGCCGCCAACCCACTGGAGAAGCCCATGCCTATCACTCCGGAGACACAGGACCTCACCGTCCGTGCCTGGGACAACCAGCACTGGAGTCTTTGGATTACCAACGGAGGCGGAGGAACATTCCGCGACTTGTGGACAGCCAATGAATACAGTTCGGCAGGATTGTACATCAGTCACACCGCAACACCAGGATACATTTACGGCATGTCTTTGGAACACCATCTGCGCAACGAGGCCATCTTCCGCAACGTAGCCAACTGGAAAATCTATGATTTCCAGTTTGAAGTCGAAGCAGAAGGTACCGATACACAACCGTTAGAGCTGGTTAACTGTAAGAATCTGACTTTTGCCAACTTCTATTCTTACCGCGTATCACGCATGCTGAAGCCATACCCTTCAGCCATACGCACCTGGAATTGCGAAAACATCGAATTCCTCAATGTGCACAACTATGCACATGCCCGCGTAAAATTCACTTCCAACGCCACTCTCTACGATGTCAACACGCGTCGCGAAGCACGCCGCTGGGAATTGGCACGCCTCTATCTGACCGGCAAAGAAAGCCGGAAATACCCGTTAAGTGGAACAGCCGGGAAAACAGAACTGATAGCCACAGGATTTGAATTCATCGACGGATTGACACAAGACAGCCGGGGCAACATCTATTTCTGCGAACACCGCATGCGACGCATCTACAAATTAGACGCGCAAAGCGGAAAGGTGACCTCCATTGCCGATTTTCCATGGAACGCAGTAGCACTGGCCTGCGACACACAGGATCATCTGCTTGTAATAACCAAATACATCTCTCAGCCGGGCTATAAAAATGACGATACCCGCAACGGCAACCGCCCGCTATTTGGTTGGAAAGGTGTCGGAGGACTTTGGGGATTCACGTATGTGCCTAAGGTCTACGCCATCTCCCCCGATCACCCGGACGACAGTTTTCAAGTGTTGCCGCTGACCGATATGGCAAAAGTCTCCGCTCCACAACAAACATATTATCCGGGCAACCGCACCATCACGTACTCCGAATACTACAATGGGAAAAAGCCAAAACAATGCTTCGTGGCTCCCGACGGCGTTACCGTCATTCCTTACTACGAAGACCTATACCGTTGTTCTTCCCTGGTAAAAGCCATCCCGGGCAAACCGGTTTATGTACTGGACGAATACCATCAACGGGTAATTCTGGCAGATACCGATTCCCAAGGGCTTTTGCAAAATTGTCGCATATTTGCGGATGGGGGCGACCGGAGTGCTACCACCGACTCGGAAGGAAATGTTTATGTAGCCAATGGCGACATCTCAGTTTTCAATCCTGCAGGCCAGCTTATCCGGACAATAGATACGCCCGAGCGTCCCACATCGTTGCTTGTGATTGGAGACAAACTCTACATCACAGCCGTGACATCGCTCTATCAGGTAAAACTATATTAAATAGGTTCTAAAAGGTTAAATAAAATTGTACTTTCAAATCCAAACTTAAGAGGCGGATAACTCTCCTTTCATTTCAATATCCGCCTCTTTTTTAATAGATTTGCCATTGAAACATTTTGTACACATTATCATGAAAAAAGGGAAAAATACATCACTACAAAAAATCAGCCGTTGGATAATGGCAGCAAGTCTATCCTTGTTGTCCCTACCTTCCGCATACGCCCAACGCGAAATGCAGACCATCAACGACAGCTGGAAATTCCTGAAAGCAGAATGCCCCGCCGCCGCAGACAGCGCCTTCGATGACAGCCGATGGACAGACATCCACCTGCCCCACACTTGGAACACGGACGCTTATACCGAAAAAGACTACTACCGCGGAACAGGATGGTATCGCCGTCGGATAACACTGCCCGCCCACTGGCAAGGGAAACAGATTTTTCTGCGGTTGGATGCCGCCAGCAAGGCAGCCACTCTCTACATCAACGGGCAAAAGATAGGTGAACATGCAGGAGGCTATACTGCCTGTACCTTCAACATCACTCCCTATCTTTCATACGACAGCCCCAACGTACTGTCCATCCGTGTAGATAATGCACGTATGGATATACCCCCCATCTCGGGTGACTTCACCTTCTTTGGCGGTATCTACCGGGACGTATGGCTCACAGCCGTGCCCGACCAGCACTTCCACCTGACCAACCACGGCTCGGACGGCATCTTCATCAGTACCCCACAGGTATCGGAAGAACAGGCCACACTCGCCATCCGGGGCGAAATAAAAAATGAAGCACACGAAAAGGCCAGCCTGGAACTGACACACGCCATTTACCACCCCGACGGTACCCTGCTGCAAACCCTAAAAAAGAATATACAACTGAAAGCGGGAGAAACCTACGCTTTCCTAAACGAAACCGCCCCCATCCTGCACCCGAAACTATGGACTCCCGAAACGCCCTGCCTCTACCGTGTAGAGACTACTCTGCGCGACCGCAAGACACGGGTTCTGCTGGACCGTAGCAATCACCATGCCGGTTTCCGCTGGTTTCGTTTTGACCCTGATAAGGGCTTTTTCCTTAACGGACAGCCCTACAAACTACGCGGCATCTGCCGACATCAGGACCAGAAACCCATCGGTGTAGCCCTGACGGACGAGATGCACCGTCGTGACATGGAGTTGATGAAAGAGATGGGTGCCAACTTCATCCGCATTTCCCACTACCCACAGGACGATGCCTTGTTGGAGATGTGCGATAAACTGGGCATGCTGGCTTGGGAAGAAATACCTATCATCGACATTGTACCCGACACACCCGGCTACAGTGACAACTGCGAGCGTAACCTGTGTGAAATGATTCGCCAGCATTACAACCACCCCTCCATCATTATCTGGGGATACATGAACGAGATACTGCTCGTCACTCAACGGAGATACAAGACAGAAGCCGAACTGAAACCGGCCATAGAACGCACCTTGGCCCTGGCTCAGAGACTGGAACGTGTCCTCAAGGAAGAAGACCCAACCCGTGTCAGCACCATGGCTTTCCATGGAAGCAACAGCTACAACGAGACAGGACTGAGCCAGATTACGGACATCGTGGGATGGAACCTGTATCAAGGCTGGTACGGAGGTGGTTTTACCGGATTCGAGCGATTCCTGGCCGAGCAACACCGCGACTACCCCACTCATCCGATGATTGTTAGCGAATATGGTGCCGGTTCGGACAAGAGATTGCATTCACTGGCACCGCGCGCCTTCGATTTCAGTATCGAATACCAACAGATGTATCTGGAGCACTACCTTCCGGTGATGGAAGAGACTCCCTATGTGTGCGGCGGTACGCACTGGAACTTCATCGACTTCTCTTCAGCCCTGCGCGACGAGTCCATGCCACGCATCAACAACAAGGGAATGATGTATGCCGACCGCACGCCGAAGGATGTGTATTACTACTACAAGGCCGCCTGGCGCAGCGACATTCCTGTGCTGCACATAGCCAGCCGAGACTGGACACACCGCAGCGGTGTGCGACATGGTGATGCACCGGTGATGCTACCCGTTAAAGTCTACTCCAACCTGCCCGAAGTAGAACTTTTCATCGATGGAAAACCGATAGGTAAGCAGAAAACGACAAACTATACTGCCTGCTTTGAGGTGCCATTTAGCGGCAAGGAGCCTTTCCTGTCGGCACACGGCACTTATCAAGGCAAGCCGGTGTCTGACGGACTGAAGGTGCGCTTTTCACCCGTGCCCGCCCAGCTCGACGCGTCCCGCTTGGAAGGACTGGAACTGGCCGTCAACGTGGGTAGCCAATGTTTCTTCACCTCCGACGAGAGCCTGCTGACCTGGGTTCCCGACCAACCCTACACATCGGGTAGCTGGGGCTACATAGGCGGCAAGGAGGCCGGTACACAGACCGAGATAGGGCACACGGCAGACGGTCCGTTGTTCCAGACTCTGCGCAACGGTATCGAGGCCTACCGCTTCGACGTACCTCAAGGTATCTACGAGGTAGAGCTTATCTTTGCCGACATCTTCCGCCAACAGTCCTCGGCAGCCTATTTGCTGGGCCGTGGAAACGGACAGGAGAACCGCGAAAATACGTTCGGAATCCGCATCAATGGACAGACTGTGGAAGATGCACTGGCACCCTGCAAGGAAAGCGGGTACTTCCAAGCTTTGCGGAAAAAATACATCGTTGAGAACGAAACAGACCACCTGGAAATCAAATTCCAAGCACTGGGGGGAAGTTGTTTTCTGAATGGCATCAAATTGCGGAAGGTCTACTGATGTACGCAAGTTCCAAGCAAATAGGATAAGGACTTTTATTATATAGATTGAGAACACTTGTCAAAAAAACTAAGAAACATTCATTTAATAAAACAAGAACATGAAACAGAAAACAGCTCAATGGGCGCTTGCCCTGCTCCTCCTGACTCCCTGCATGCCAACCATACGCACGCAAGCGCAGTCCATATGGGACAAGGGGCACCTTGAGAACGTGAAGGCATCCATCGAACGGCCTTTCTACGCCACTTCCTATCAGACGTTGAAGGCGGAAGCCACCCGATTGCTGACCACACAGCCCCTCTCCGTAATGATGAAAACGAAGACACCCGCCAGTGGCGACAAGCACGACTACATGAGCCAGGCACGCTACACCTGGCCCGACCCGACCAAGCCGGACGGACTACCCTACATCACGCGTGACGGACAAACCAACCCCGAAATCAACCTGCTGGACCGCAACCGCCTCGGCGCCACGGCCAGCCATGTTGTCACCCTGACGCTGGCTTGGTACTTCAGTGGTGACGAGGCCTATGCACAAAAAGCCACGGAACTGATACGCGTGTGGTTCCTGAACAAGGAAACCCGCATGAACCCGAATCTGGAATATGCACAAATGGTGCCTGGGCACGACAATGGCAAGGGACGCTGCTACGGACTGATAGACAGTTACTCGTTCATCGAAATGCTGGATGCCGTAGCTCTGTTGGAACGATCAAAGGCATTTACCCCGAAGGACAGCAAGCAGTTGAAAGCCTGGTTCACGAAACTGACCGACTGGATGCTGACCAGTTCGCAAGGCAAGGAAGAGGCCGCGGGAGCGAACAACCATAGCGTAGCCTACGATGCTCAGATTGCCGCTTTCTCCCTATACACCGGCAACCGGAAGCTGGCACAAGAGGTCATCGAAGCTTTCCCGCAGAAGCGCATCTTCCCCCAGGTGAACCCGGACGGCAGCCAGCCCCACGAGTTGCGTCGCACCCTTGCTTTCCACTACTCGCAATACAACCTGGCCCACTTCATAGACCTCATGTTGATGGGCAGAAAACTGGGTCTGCACATTGACAACGCCACATCCGACGACGGGCGCAACTTCTACAAGGCAATGGACTTCCTGACCCCCTATGCCGGAAAGAGCCTGAGCGAATGGCCCTACCAGCAAATAAGCGGATGGGAACACACCTTGCAGAGCTTCTATCAGGAACTGTACCGCACCGCCACCTACCTGGATCCCACCCGTAAGGACTACCTGCGCCTCTACCTCGCCCACCGTGTGTGGCAGCCGCAAGACCGCTTCAATCTGCTCTACGTGGAAGCTACCGAGACCGACCACGCCTATGCCTTTGCCGCCAACCAACTGCAACTGGCCATGAAGTGTGCCGATACCGCCCGCAAAGACGAAAAGAACGCCGCCAAGCGCCGCGTCATGCCCCGCAGCATCCACAAAGACGGATCGCTGGCTATGATACACCCACACGACTGGTGTTCGGGCTTCTTCCCCGGATCGCTGTGGCAAATGTATGCCTATGCACACAATGACTTCTGGCGTCAGTCGGCCATATCATGGACCTGGCCCATCGAAGAGTCCAAGTGGTATAAGGGCACGCACGACCTGGGCTTCATGATGAATGACAGCTTCGGAAAGGCCTACGAGATGACAGGTGAGCGCTCGTATCTGGATGTACTGATACAAAGTGCCAAGACACTGATTACACGCTACAGTCCCAAGGTGAAAAGCATCCGTTCCTGGGACCACAACCGCGACAAGTGGAAGTATCCGGTGATTATAGACAACATGATGAACCTGGAGATGCTGTTCCGCGCCACCCAACTGACGGGTGACTCCATTTACTGGCAGGTGGCCGTGAACCATGCCAACACCACGATGAAGAACCACTTCCGTCCGGACTACTCGTCCTACCACGTAGTAGACTACGACCCCGAAACAGGTGACGTCCGCCTGAAGTGCACACACCAAGGAAACTCGGATGATTCTTTCTGGAGTCGCGGACAAGGCTGGGGCTTGTACGGTTTTGCCATGTGCTACCGCTTCACCCACAACCCGGCCTACATGAAGCAAAGCGAGGGTATTGCCGACTTCTTCCTGAACCTGCCCAACCTGCCGGCCGACGGCGTACCTTATTGGGATATGAAAATGGATGTCATCAAGGATTGCACACCCGAGCAGGTGAACCCCGACGTGCCACGCGATGCTTCAGCTGCCGCCCTCATTGCCTCGGGGCTATACGAACTTTGCACGTATGTAGCTCCAGAAAAAGGACGCCGGTACAGAGCCTTCGCAGACAAGATTGTGGATAGCCTGAACCGCCACTACCAGGCCGAACCCGGCACCCACTACGGCTTCCTGCTGCTACACTCCACGGGACACCATCCCGGAGGGAGCGAGATAGATGTGCCACTGAACTACGCCGATTATTTCTACCTTGAAGCATTGGCACGCAAGGCAGCATTGGACATAGAATAATAATTCACTTAACAAGTTCCATGAAACCACTTCGAATCATACTTAGCTTGTTGTGCAGCAGCCTACTGCTACAAGCACACGCCCTCATCCCCACCGACCGCAAGCAGCGCCTTACGGAGCATTGGGAATTCATCCGGCAAGATATGGGAAGCATTTGGGAAGTGATGCGCCCCGTCAGTGGGAAAGGGAAGCCTGAAGCCGTACCACTGTGGCAAGAGGTCACCCTGCCCCATTGTTTCAATGCGGAAGATGCGGTGGATCCCGACGTTAACTACTATCAAGGACCCGGCTGGTACCGCACCACGCTCAGCATAGACAACCCTTACAAGGACGGACGTGTCTATCTGGAGTTTGAAGGAGCTGGCCAAAAGACTGATGTATATGTCTATACCACCAAGATAGCTTCGCACACCGGCGGCTACGACGAATGGGCTGTCGACATCACGGATGCCGTGAAGCAGTTCAGTACCAATCCTGACTGCCTCGGGCGTTTCGGCGGGAAGATACCTATAGCCATCCGCTGCGACAACAGCCGCAACACGGAAATGATACCTTCCGATATGTCAGACTTCAACCTCTACGGTGGGCTGTACCGCTACATCAACTTGGTATATACGCCTGCCATCCATCCGGAACAGATTCGCATCAACGCAAGTACGGATGAAAAAGGGAAGCAAGGTGAACTGGCGATAGAAATACAGATGGCGGACTACTCGCCGGACACATCCGGCAAAGGCAACGGGACGGAAGAGTATCGTATAGGCATGCGCATCCTTGCGCCCGATGGCAAGGAAATAAAATCAGTGCCGCTCTCCTTGTCTTCGCAAGTGGATCCTATCTCCTACCGGTTCACCTTGAATCGTCCGCAACTATGGTCACCGGACACTCCCAACCTCTATACCTGCCTCATCGAAATCACAGGAAACGGAGATACATTGCGTACTGTCGAACGCTTTGGTTTCCGCCATTTCCGTTTCGAGGAGAAAGGGCCTTTCTATTTGAACGGCAAACGCCTGTTGCTGCGCGGTACCCACCGCCATGAAGACCATGCCGGAGTAGGAGCAGCCCTCACCGAAGAGATGATGCGTGCCGAAATGCGGCAAATCAAGGAAATGGGAGCCAACTTCATCCGTTTAGGGCATTACCAGCAGTCGAGCATTATACTTCGCCTTTGCGACGAACTGGGACTACTGGTATGGGAGGAAATTCCCTGGTGCCGCGGCGGACTCGGCGGGCAGAAGTATCGGGAACAAGCACGCCGCATGCTCACCAATATGATTGAGCAGCACCGGAACCATCCCTCCATTATCCTTTGGGGGATGGGCAATGAAAACGACTGGCCCGGTGACTTCGAGTCGTTCCATAAAGACAGCATACGCTCCTTCATGAGCGAGCTGAATGCTCTTTCCCATCGTCTTGATTCTACACGCCCCACCGTAATCCGGCGCTGCGACTTCTGCAAAGATTTAGTAGACGTCTACTCACCCACCATCTGGGCGGGCTGGTATGGCAACCGCTTCCGCAACTACCGTGAAATGGAGACTGCCGGAATGAACAGTACTCCCCGCTTCATCCATGCCGAATGGGGAGGTGACAGCCACGCCGGACGCCATGCCGAGGAACAGATCACCGGCAACCGTTCCTCCTTTGACATCGAAGCGGGCGACCGCAACGGCGACTGGAGTGAAAGTTACATCATCCGCCTCTTCGACTGGCACTTGAAAGAGCAAGAGACAATGCCCCGCCTGACGGGAAGCGCTTTCTGGACTTTCAAAGACTTCTCCACCCCACTACGTCCCCGAAACCCCATACCCTACGTCAACCAAAAGGGTGTGGTGCAACGAGACGGCACTCCGAAGGAGAGCTACTACGTCTTCCAATCCTATTGGAGCGACAAACCCATGCTGCACATCTACGGACATACCTGGCCAGTGCGCTGGGGCAAACCGGAGGAAGCAAAAGAGGTGCTTGTCTATTCCAACTGTCCTGAAGTGGAATTGTTCGTCAACGGTCGCTCACAAGGGCGGAAAAAGCGAAACAGCCAAGATTTTCCGGCAGCCGGCCTCCATTGGAACGTAATCCTAAGAGAAGGTGATAACGATATTGAAGCCATCGGGCACAACGGCAAACTCAGCCTCAAAGACCGGATAAGGTTACAGTATCAGACACAGTCTTGGGGCAAACCGGCAGAGATACGCCTGACACAAACTCCACTCACCGGAGACACAGTGCTTGTACAAGCGGAACTGGTGGACAAAAACGGCATACGCTGCTTAGATGCTTGCGATTTCATCGAATTCGGTTGCACAGACAGCAAAGCATTGCTCCAAAATCAGGGAACCGCCCACGGATCGCGCCTTATACAAGCCGCCAACGGAGTAGCAAGTATCTGTGTCTGCAAAGGAAATGTTCCGGTTACAGTCAGCGCTTACGATGACAGGCGCACACTGAAAAGCGCGTCCATCTCCATTGCCCAATGAATCAGGACATGACATCAGTAGTCTGTTTTCCTTCAAATGGAAGTTTTTCTTCAAGCTTCCGGGACTAAATTTCGCTGTTTTATTTAAATTTGCAACATTGATTGAATAGAACACAACATAATTTTAAAATGAATGAATTATGAACTTATTTGACATTAAAGACAAAGTCGTAGTAATAACCGGCGGAACGGGAGTATTAGGGAGAGCCATCGCCCTTCATCTGGCAGAAGAAGGAGCAAAGATTGCCATCTTGGGACGCAAGGTAGAAGTAGGAAACGCCCTCGTCAACGAAATCAAGGCAAATGGCGGAGAAGCCATATTCCTGACAACCGATGTGATGAACCGCGAACTGCTGGAACAGAACCTGGCTGACATCCTGAAAGCCTATGGCCGCATAGATGCCCTGCTGAATGCAGCCGGCGGAAATATGCCGGGTGCTACCATCGCACCCACAGGCACGTTCTTCGATTTGAAGATAGAAGAGTTCCAACGCGTACTCGAATTAAACCTGACAGGCACCGTACTGCCTACGCAGGTCTTCCTGAAACCAATGGTGGAACAGAAGTCCGGTGCCATCGTCAACTTCTCCAGCATGGCCGCTTTCCGTCCCATGACGCGCGTAGCCGGATATGCAGCCGCAAAAGCCGGTATCTCCAATTTTACAGCTTTCATGGCTACGGAAGTTGCCAAGAAATTCGGTGAAGGTATCCGCGTAAATGCCATCGCACCCGGATTCTTCCTCACAGAACAAAACCGCACCCTGCTGACGAATCCGGACGGGAGCTACACGGAACGTGGACAAGATGTAATCCGCCAAACTCCTTTCGGACGCATGGGACGTGCCGAAGAGCTTTGCGGAACCATTCAGTACCTCATCAGCGATGCTTCGAGCTTTGTCACCGGTACGGTGGCTGTAGTGGACGGAGGATTCAATGCATTCGCAATGTAACCATCCCGTTCCCCTGAAGGGGAATATATCTGAGAATATATTCGTTTAAATACAGACTGGAGGGTGTGTCGAAACTCAGGCAGAATAAAATGACCGTGAATTATGGTTTCGGCACACCCCTCGTAAACTTATACATTATGATACTTTGTGAACAAACCTGGCGCTGGTACGGCCCCAATGACCCGGTAAGCCTTTGGGACATCAAACAAGCCGGAGCCACCGGCATTGTCAATGCCCTGCACCACATCCCCAACGGCGAAGTGTGGACAGTGGAGGAAATCATGAAACGGAAAGAGATGATTGAAGCTGTCGGTCTGCGCTGGTCCGTAGTAGAGAGCGTACCCGTACACGAACATATCAAGACGCAAACCGGAGACTTCCAGAAATATATCGACAATTATAAGGAAAGCTTGCGCAACCTCGGTAAGTGTGGCATTAACATTGTTACCTACAACTTCATGCCCGTACTCGACTGGACGCGTACCGACCTTGCCTACGAACTACCCGACGGCAGCCGCGCCCTACGCTTCGAGCGTGCCGCCTTCATTGCTTTCGACCTCTTCCTGCTACGTCGCCCCGGTGCAGAAGCCGAATATACCGATGAAGAAAAAGCCAAGGCCCGTGCCCGCTTTGAACAAATGACGGAGGCAGACAGGCAACTGCTTGTACGCAATATGATTGCCGGCCTTCCGGGCTCGGAAGAAAGCTTCACCTTAGAACAGTTCCAACAGGAACTGGACCGCTACAAAGATATCACTGCCGAACGTTTGCGCGCCAACTTGATTTATTTCCTGCAGGAAATCACTCCGGTAGCCGACGAAGCGGGCGTCATGCTCGTCATCCATCCGGACGACCCGCCCTGTTCCATCCTCGGCCTGCCGCGCATCATGAGCTGTGCTGCCGATTTTCAGGCACTGATTGACGCCGTTCCCAATAAGAGCAACGGTCTTTGCCTCTGCACCGGTTCACTCGGTGTAAGTAGCGCCAACGATTGTGCAGCCATCATGCAGCAATTTGCCGACCGTATCAACTTCGTCCATCTGCGCAGTACACAACGCGATGCCGAAGGCAACTTCTACGAAGCCAATCACTTGGAGGGAGATGTGGACATGTATCACGTGATGAAAGCTTTCCTCGAACTACAGCAACGCCGCGGTGTCTCCATCCCAATGCGTCCTGACCATGGGCACCAAATGGTAGATGACTTGAAAAAGAAAACCAATCCGGGTTATTCCTGTATCGGCCGCCTGCGCGGACTGGCAGAACTTCGCGGGCTGGAAATGGGTATAGCCAAGTCACTCTACGAATAAGATATAACAAGCATTCGATTACAAAGAAAGGGTGTAACCTCACGGTTACACCCTCCATCTACACAATCTTTAATAATAACTTGAGAGGAATCATTATTCTCCAACATTACTTCAATTCAAAAGGAACAACCCCCTTGACACCGGCTGCCGATGCTGCAAAGATAGCCTCGAACTTGCCCGGTTCGGCCACCCAGGCATGCTGGGCATCGTCGAAGAAGCTAAGAGCCTCCTTGTCAATGGTAAATGTAACCTCCTTGGTTTCGCCCGGAGCCAGCTTCACCTTTTGGAAACCTTTCAGTTCCTTGACGGGACGAGGCAAAGAAGATTTCTTGTCACTGATGTACAACTGAACCACTTCCTGGCCTTCGCGCGCTCCGGTATTCTTTACAGAAATCTTCACGGTAAGAGTTCCGTCGGCCTGCATGGTCTTGCTGTCGGCTGTCGGTTTTCCATATTCAAAAGTGGTATAGCTTAAGCCGTGGCCGAAGGGGAACAGGGGTTTCACCTTCTTCTGCTTGTCAGCCCAACGGTAACCCACGAAAATACTTTCATTATACTTGATGTCAATGATATCCTTGCTCCGCTGGCCGGTATACTCACCCAGGCTGTGAGCCGGGCAATCCTCCAACTTCACGGGGAAGGTGAACGGAAGTTTGCCGCTGGGATTCACATCACCCATGAGGATGGCGGCAAGGGCGCTGCCGGCTTCAGAACCCAGATACCAGTCTTGCACGATGGCAGGCACTTCATTCACCCAAGGCATGGCGATGGCATTACCGGAGATGTTGACAACAACCAGGTTCTTGTTCGCCTTTGCCAATGCAGAGATAACGGCATCCTGACCGTAAGACAAGCCCAAACCTTCACGGTCGGAATCCTCGCAGTCCTGACCGTTGCTCTTGTTCAAGCCACCGATAAAGATTACATAATCGGCATCCTGTGCCTGTTTCACGGCTTCGGCTATCAGCTCTTCGGGAGTGCGGTCATCCTTCAAGTTCTGTCCGGTCACCACACCATTGTATTCACCGCTTGCATCGCCCACATAGCCACGGGCATAGACAACTTCGGCCTTATCGCCTACACGCTGCTTGATGCCGTCCAATGGAGAGAGTTCGCGTTGCACCTTCAGCGAAGAAGAACCGCCGCCTACGGTCATCATCTTAATGGCATTCTCGCCCACTACCACAATCTTCTTTGCCTGATTCAGGTCGATAGGCAACACGTTGCCGCTGTTCTTCAGCAACACGATACCTTCCTCACCGATGCGGCGGGCAGCCTCGTAATGCGCCGGAGAAAGCATGCTTCCCCACGGACGGTCGGGGTTCATCACCGTACGGAAGATAAGGCGCAGGACGCGACGCACTTTGTCGTCCAGTTCCTTGGTACCTACTTTACCTTCGCGAATGAGTTTCAGGTAAGGATTTGCCAGATAATAATTGTCATAAGCATTGCTGGCACCGTTTGATAGTCCGTTGGTCCAACTGCCGAATTCCATATCAAGGCCGTTGGTAATGGCTTGTCGGGTATCGTGCGTACCGCCCCAGTCGGAAATCACTACGCCGTCAAATCCCCATTCGCCTTTCAATATATCGTTCAATGTGTATTGGTTGTGACAAAGATGTTGGCCTTTGTAAAGGTTGTAGGCACCCATGATACTCCATGCTCCACCTTCCTGCACGGCCATCTTGAAAGCAGGCAGATAGATTTCATAGAGAGCGCGGTCGTCCACAATCACGTTGGTGTTGTGTCGGTTCACCTCGTGGTTGTTCAGGGCGAAGTGCTTCACACAAGCGGCAACGCCGTTCTGCTGCACACCACGAATGTAAGGTGCAACCATCTTTCCGGCCAGGTAAGGGTCCTCGCCCATATACTCGAAGTTACGCCCGTTGAGCGGTGTACGGTAAATGTTGACACCGGGACCCAGCAAGACCGACTTGTTGCGGTAACGCGCCTCTTCACCGATGCTCTGTCCGTAGAGGAGAGCCATTTCGGGATTCCAGGTTGCCGCCAGACAGGTCAGCGCGGGGAAAGCCACACAGGAGTCATTGGTACATCCGGCTTGTTCCCACTCATCCCACAGCACATCGGGACGTATACCGTGGGGACCGTCGTCCGTCCATACATCGGGAATACCCAGACGGGGCACACCTGCACTGCTGAACTTACTTTGCGCATGTGTCAACTTTATTTTCTCTTCCAGAGTCAGACGGCTCAAGGCGTCTTCCACTCTTTCTTCAATAGGTTTGCTTGCGTCCAGATAGACGGGCTTCTGCTGTGCCGAGAGAGGCAACGCGACAGTAGCTAACGCAAAACAGAATAATAGCTTCTTCATTGTTATATAATTATAGGTAATTCTAATTCCGGAGAATAAGTCAAGGAGTCGGAAGGAGTTATCAAGGTACCGGTTATTTCATCCCCAATGACCGGATATAACCTTCCTGAACCACACAATTCTTCAATTTGCAAGCCTCGATGAAATCCATCATCGCTTTGCGGGACATAGCCTGTTCGGGACGGGCATCACGGATTTCCTTGTACGTGGCACGCGGCGCCTCGGAGAAATACACAATATTTGCCCAATTTTCCGGCGGAGTGATGCCGACGAAAGAAGAACCGTCCATCTTCTTGTAAGGCCAGAAGGTATATCCGATGTTGTTCTCGCGCATCGTCTGGCAGAAAGCAGCCTGCCATTCGTCCGTATTGTGTCCGATTTCGCCCATATACATGGGCAGATTCACACTGTCGCGGAAGTTGATGATTTCCTGGATGGCAGCCTTGGTGGGTTCGCCTCCGTAACGGTGGCAGGTATACATTATCTTGTTGTCGAACTTGGAGTCCTTGAAAGGCTTGAAATTACCGTTCCATTGCGAGCCGCCCAGCAGGATGATGTGGTTGTTGTCCACTTCGCGGATGGCAGCTACACCTTTCTTATATATATCTTCCAGCTTTCCATTGAGTTCCTCCATGTTCTCGAAGTAAGGGGCAATGGGTTCGTTAAAGAGTTCGTAACCGAGGATGACCGGTTCGTTTTTGTAGTGGTCGGCTATCCGGCGCCAAATGTCGCAGTAAAGTTGCTGGCTGGCTTCGCTGTCGAACAGCCAAGGGTAACCATAGCTGTCGTCAATGTTGTCACCCGTTTGTCCGCCAGGGGCGTCATGCATGTCGAGAATGAGATACAAGTCCGATTCGCGGCACCAGTTCACGAGGCTGTCCACACGGGCAAAGCCGTCCTGGGCTGCGGTCAGCCCCATATAGTCCTCGTCTGTAAACAGCTTGTAATGGAAAGGCAGGCGGATGGTGTTGGCGCCCGTACTCTTGATGAACCGGATGTCCTCGCGCGTTACATAATTGTCTTTAAACGCTTTCCAGAAGTCGGCTGCAAAATCCGGTCCCACCAGCTGGCAGAACATCTCGTTGATAAAACGGCCTGAATTGGTCTTGTTGAACCTGAACATGTATCCTTCCGGATTCAGCCAATTGCCCAGATTAGTACCCATGATGAAGAGTTTTGTTCCATCGGGTTTTACCAGGTCCTGACCCTGAATGGTCACAAATGCATCCGAAGTTACTTCTTTTGTCGTTTGTTTCTCACTACATCCCGTAAGGCCCAAAGACAGCAGGGCGATGGAAATGCTTGTCGCTAATAAATGTTTCATGGCAATAATTTTGGTTATAGTATTAGTTGCGATATTCGTTTTTACTTCTCCAAAGTTAGGAAAGATAAAGACACCTCATACTAACGAATTGAAAATAGGTGGGAGATGAGAAATGGTCTTGATAAATAAACAACTAATAATCAATAATATAAAAACACAGTGAGAAAGTCAAAAAGTGGATTCAAAGAATTATTCTGACGTATTATCAGCGTATCAACATCAGTTGTATTTCGAAATCTTCACGCGAAATACGGGCCTTGTTCTTCACTTTGGCACGGTAATTATAGATGGTGTTCACAGAGTAGCGGAGGAATTCGGCAATCTGCGAACTGTCGTCGATTCCCAGACGTATCAAGGCGAAAATGCGGAGTTCCGTATTCAGCAATTCGCCTTTACGGGGCACGATGCGTTCTTCCGGTTGCAGCAAGTCATTGAATTTATTGACAAAATCGGGAAAAAGGTGTAGGAAGGCAGAGTCAAAATTATCATAGAGCTCCTTCAGTCCGGTGTCCAGCACCTCGCGGGAACGCACCATCTTCATCAACTCTTCCATCTGTCCGGCAGAGACTTTCTTGTTGACCATCCGCCGGTAGGCATCCAAACGGTTAATGTAGACGGAGCAGAGATTCATGAAACGGCCCACATACTCCTCCTTGATGTTGTTTGACAGTTGCAACTGCTCATTGGCATGCTCCAGATTATTCCGTGCGACAGAGAGTCGCTTCATCTGCCGGTAGATGAAGCCCACGGCCGCAACCAGCAGTACAATCAAAGCGCTGATGAGCCAGAGATACAGACGAAGCCGGTTATTCTGCTGCTCGCGCATGGCCTGGTAAGTGAGGTCTATCAGTGAAAGGATGCCCGCAGTCTGAAGGCTGCGGCTACGAGCATTGTACCTGTTGGTCTCGTCCCACGAGAAACGGATGTAGCGGTAGGCATGCTCCATGTCCCCTTCCTCATAAAGAAGTTCCGCCAGATTCCAGAGTGAGGCATGGTCCGTGATGCTCAAACGAATATCGGTCAGTGCAGACAAAGCCAGATAGCGCTTCTCCTCCTCCCGGTTTCCGAGTCGGCGGTAGAGCAATGAACGCTGATAGGTTGCCAGCGCATATTCAGGAGTATTGGGTTCTGCATGTGCCAGACGCGTGTCATTGATGCTCAAGGCTTTGTCCAGATTGCCTGCGGCGGCCTCCCGTGCCTCCCTCCGTTCCAGGTAGAGGGGCGACGAAGGTGGAAGCACCTGCATCAGGGAGTCGTCATAATGGGTTGCCAAAGCCTGATAACGCTTCTTGAAAGCATCGTCCAGCGTATAGAAGCCCAGTTCCGTATAAAGTTTATGGCAGGCATTGTAATAGTCCGGCAGCAGATGAGTGGGAAGGAAGGCTTTGTCTGTCTGTCTCAATAGTTCGGCAGACTCCTCATACATTCCTGCCGAAGCCATCAGGCGGGCGAGTTCCAGCCGTGTTTCGAGCGCGGCATCCTGCCGGTCATAGCGTTCTGCCCAATCCAGGTTAACGTGGAGGTAATGGATGGCCGAATCACAGATATATGCTTTATACTCCTTATAAATTTCCCCATTCCATCGGGAAAAAGAGATATTGGCAGTGTCGGCGTCCAGCAACCGGCGCTTCAGCCGGGCAATGCGTCCTTCACGCACGGCGACATAATGCCGGTGCGCCTCGATAGCCTCATCCAGAGAAGCAGTCAGTGCAGTAAAAGACGGTGTGCCGGTAGCAAAAGCCACACTTTGCCATACCACGACGGCAAGAAAACAAAAAGTGAACAATCTCCTTTCCATATCCATAAAGACAATGCAGATATACATGGCTTTTCATTTAAGTATTAAGAAAACATACTTAACGAGCGAAGTGATAACTCCTTTAAATGAAAGAGCCGCAGCAAATATAACAAGAAATCCTACGAAGTAGAGGATATTATGGCATAAAACAAAGTCGTAATAAAACAAAGAAAACACACGTTATCCAATTGATACACAGATACTTCTTTGATTTGATTTCTTTTATTTCCTTGACTGTTAAAAATCTATTTTTGGTGCATTTTTGTTGCACGTTTGTTACGCGAAACAAAATAATCTTTATAACTTTGACCTCAGAGAAACCCGAATGGGGGCATAAAATAGAAACAAATAAAAGCATATAACAGCATGGGAAGACAAAAGAAAGTATCAAAACCAAAAGAGCCTGTTCGCATTCGTCAGCGCAAGTTGAAGAATGGAAATATCAGCCTCTATCTCGACATTTATTCAGATGGTGTCAGAAAATACGAGTCGCTGTCGCTCTACCTCGTTCCTGAGAAAGACCCGATTTCAAAAGACCAGAACAGACACGCTATGCAGGTGGCAAACAAGGTGAAGTCAGAAAGAATATTGGGGCTGCAGAACCGTGGCATCAAACAATGGGAGAAAATCAAGCAGGAGAATATGCCACTGCTGACTTGGCTCTGCAAATATGAGCAGTCGGACGGCAACTTTGCCAAATCCACATTGAAAGGCAGAAAGGAGATGCGCCACAAGATAGAACAGTACCTTGCCACGACTGGCGACATCAATATCTGTTTGTCAGAAATAGATGTGGATTTCTGCCGTGGCTTCGTGAAGTTTTTGAAAACGGCACATCATGGAGTGAAGAAAGACGCTACAGCTGTAATCAGTCAAGGTTGCGCCCATCATCATCAGGCGGTATTCAATGGAGCGTTGAACAAGGCGGTGCGTGAGGGTATCATAGCAAGCAATCCAATGAAACTGTTGGATGCTAAGGAGAAGCATCAGCCAGCCGAAAGCGTAAGAGAATATCTGACCATTGACGAGTTGAAAGCCATTATGAAAGCGGACTGCGCCAACACGGAAGTAAAAAAGGCATTTATCTTCTCTTGCTTTGCAGGATTGCGCTTGGGAGATGTACGTGCGCTCACATGGAACAAGGTGTTTCTCGCATCTGACGGAAAGACAAAATTTGTCCGCACGATCATGGAGAAGACAAACAAGCTCGTCAATGTTCCACTATCAAAAGAGGCTCTGAACTGCCTTAATGAAAAGGAAGACCCGAACGAGCCGATATTCACTTTGCCAGGCACTCCACGGTATGTCACGACATCCGTAAATGGATGCAAAATGCTGATATTAAAAAGCACATCTCGTTTCACTGCTCACGGCACACCTTCGCCACGATGATGCTGACACTTGGAGTTGACATCTATACAACAAGCAAATTATTGGGGCATAGCAATGTCTCTACAACACAGATATACAGCAAGATAGTGGACGAGAAAAAAGTGGAGGCGGTCAACAAGGTTGATAATCTATTTGATTAGCACTAATAAAAAAGGTAACTGAAAATGAGTATAGAGATAAGAACAAGAGTGTTAAAAAATGGTAGTCAGTCGCTATACCTTGACTGCTATGAGAATGGTAAAAGGGAATATGAGGCATTGCATTTGTACCTTATTCCAGAGGTGAACGAAGACGCAAAGCGAGAGAACAAGAACGCCATGAAAAAGGCGGTCGCTATAAAGGCTGAAAGACTCCTTGGTATTCGTAAGGAGGCAAAGTCTCCAGATGAAACGGCATTAAGAAAGGCATCGCCTGTTTTCTATGAATGGCTGCTTGATTATCACAAGGGATTGATTGACAGCCAAGCGTATTCTCAGAACTACATCAAGAATGTATGGAAGCTGATAGCCATCATGCACCAATATATGAAATACAGCCATAAAAGTGGCATACGATTGATAGACTTCAATAAAAACGTATATATGGGCTTCTTGAACTATATGAGGGACATCTATGTTTCGCCAAAGTCTCCAAGCAACCCTCAGAAGTTGGCACAGTCCACCATGCACCAAATGCAGACCACACTCAACACCATATTGAACAAGGCGGTCAGAAACGGTCTGATAAGTGCAAATCCTTTTGCTTCATTGGATATAAGGGAAAGGGTCAGCAAGGCAGAAAGTAATATCGTTGCATTGACAAAAGAAGAGGTCATGTCATTGGCTTCCGTAGAAACGGGCAGTCCTGCAACCAAACAATGTTATATGTTCTGTTGCTTTACAGGTTTAAGACATAGTGACATATCCAACTTAAGATGGAAGGATATTCGCCAAACTGATGCGGGATTGGCTATCTATCTGCCTCGTATGCAGAAAACCAAGCACCCCATTCTGATACCATTAGGCAAAAAGGCATTGGAATGGTTGCCCGACAGGGAAGATAAAAGTGAAGATAGCCTTGTGTTTAACACACCGCAAATCTGCAACTGTGATAGAGCCTTGAAACACATGGCAAAACGAGCTGGCATTACAAAGGTTCTCGGATTTCACACAAGTCGGCACACTTTTGGAACATTGGCTATCCTCGCAGGATGTGACATCTTGACTGTGAGCAAACTATTGGGTCATAAAAGTGTTAAGACAACACAGATATATGCTTCCGTAGCCATGCAGATGAGAGCGGATGCCGTTAAGCGAGTGGAAAAAGTATTTGGAAATTAGGGAAGAAAAGAAAGGGAGTAAGGAGGATAAAATCTCTTTATTCCCTTATTTCGTATCAAATGGGTGTGAAAGTGTGAAATATCGTTATATTTTTGCCTATTAGAGCCACATAACGAATTATTATCGCAAAATTTAATGTATATTTGCAGTAAAATTCGGCGAAAATATGAAACTGAACAGAATAAAAGATACGTTGGAAGAAAAAGGCATCTCTCAGACATGGCTTGCAAAACAGCTTGGGAAGAGCTTTAGTACAGTAAACTGCTACGCCAGGAATAAATACCAGCCAGATTTGGAAACATTGCTTGAAATATCCAAAATTCTACAAGTCGATTTGAAGGACTTGATAACAGATGAGGACGAGCGAGAGTAAAAACGCCAAATGCTGGATTTTTAGAACTGGACAAAATAACTTCCGATAATAAAACGTTATTTGAACATGGGCATAAGCAAAGAACTTACAGAAGAGGACATCAAGTTCCGCTATATCAACGAAGCCATCACAAGCAAGGGAT
>CAJJYX010000012.1 GCA_905197435.1 uncultured Bacteroides sp. | reverse complement strand
CTTCGTAGCCCACGTAGCCGGCAGGCGAGCCTATCAGTTTTGCTACGGTATGCTTTTCGGTATATTCGCTCATGTCGAAACGTTGTAGGGCGATGCCCAGTTCGTTAGCCAATACTTTGGCGACTTCGGTTTTTCCTACTCCGGTAGGTCCCACAAAGAGCAGACTTGCCAATGGCTTGTTCTCATCCAGCAGTCCGGCTTTGGACATTTGCACAGCTTCCACCACTTGACGGACGGCTTCTTCTTGTCCGTAAATGCGGGAACTGATATGTTCTTGCAGGCTCTCCAATGCAGCGGTATCGTCCTCTTTCATAGCGAGGGCATTCACTTTGCAGGTACGTGCCAGTATGTCGGTTATTAATGTTTTGTCTACGGTTTGAACTCCGGAGGCTACGGGGTGTATCTCTCGGTAGGCTCCTGCCTCGTCCACCAAGTCAATGGCCTTGTCGGGCAGGAAGCGGTCGTTGATATAGCGGGCGCTTGCCTTCACGGCATAGGAGATGACATCGGGTTCGTAGGTTACACCGTGATAGGTCTCGTATTTCTCCTTCAGCCTTTCTACAATGTGTATGGTCTCTTCAATGCTTGGTTCCAGTATGTCTATTTGCTGGAAACGGCGCACCAATCCTTTGCTGCGGGAGAAGTAACGGTTGTATTCATCGTAGGTTGTAGAACCTATGAAACGTATTTCCCCACTTTCCAGATAAGGTTTCAGCATGTTGGAGGCATCCATGGAACCTTCTCCCGTGCGTCCGGCACCTATCAGGTTGTGTATCTCGTCGATGTATACGATGGCGTGTCCTTCACGGCCTATGCCCTCCATGATGGTCTTCAACCGCTTCTCGAAATCGCCGCGATATTGTGTGCCTGCCAGTAGACTGCCCAAGTCCAGCTCATAAATGCGGAAGCCGGCAAGCCGTTCGGGGACGTTGCCCGCTTCGATACGGGCGGCAAGCCCATAGGCAAGGGCTGTTTTGCCTACACCGGGTTCGCCCACATGCAACGGGTTGTTCTTTTCTTTACGGCAAAGCACTTGTATGGTCCGTTCCAGTTCCATCTCCCTGCCGATAAGCGGGTTGTGCTCCTCCAAACGGTCGTTGAGGCAAGTCACATAGTTGCGCCAAGGCTCTGTCTTCTCTTGCTCATCGGAGGTTGGCACACCGTCCGTTTCTCCTGCCAACTCTGCTTCTTCATAGTGGGTGATAAGCAGACTGAGGAATTCGGGCAGACTGTCGCCAACCGTTTCTCTCAGAAAATGGCATGCCCAGGAATCTTCCAGTTGCAACAGGCCTTGTACCAGATGGGGAACGTCCAGCTCTTCGGCGCTCGAATACTCTGTCACCAGATAGGCATGTTGCAGGAGTGCGCTGAGTTGAGTGGAAATTTCCGGCTCATAGTCCGTATTTTCGGGAACGCTTTCTATATCTTCTATCAGATAGGTCTCCAGTGAGAGGGTGAGTTCCTCGACATTACAGAAACACTCCTCTAATGTATCGATGAAAGGCGTTTGTTCCAGAAATGCGCTCAACAAGTGTTCGGGCATGATGAATTCGTGCCGATAGAATGCTGCTTTTCTTTGTGCGGAAGTAAATGCGTGGTTTACGAATATTGTATTTTTTATATCCATGTCATCTCTTTGTTCTTATTCTTCTTCCGGGGTGACGGTAAGCCGGAGGGGAAAACCTTCATCCCGCGCCATGCGGGTAGCTTTTTGTACTTTGGACCGGGCAATGTCGTAAGAGTAGATACCCACTACCGCGGAGTTGTTTCTGTGTACCTGCATCATCAGTGTTTCCGCTTCTGCCGGCGATTTGTAAAAGACGGTGGTGAGCACCTTCACAACAAAGTCCATGGTGGTGAAATCATCGTTATAGATAGTTACCTTGAACCGTCGGGGTTCCCGTAATTCTATGCGCTCTTTCTCTTTGAAAGAAGATTGCTGTTGTTCCATTTCTCTAAAATCAACTGTTCAGATATTGTTTTACCGTTGTGTGGGCAGTGAAAACTCCTGCCAGTCATATTCGCCTCCATACTCGTCGGCAATGGCAATGCGTATCGTGACGCTACCTGTCTTTATCCGTTCTCCGGCACTGATATTGGCGGTGTATTTCATGCCGTTGTGGGGAGTGATTTGCTCTATCATGACTGATGGAGATATGTAAATGCGTTTCATTCCCGTGGTCTCTTCCACCACCGGTACTACGTTGTAGGCAGTTTTATTCCCTTCGTTCATGATTTCAAAAATCACTTTGCAGTTTTCACCAGAATTGATGACATGGTCGCGGTTGTCGTCAATGAAACGTATATTCCGTATTCTCAGGTAGTCGATGGCCGATGCTTGCTGTCGTCTTTCGGATTGTGGGGAATAGGATTGTGTCCTTTCTATCCGGTAGCTATACTCCTCCTGCTTCTTGGGGGCTGTGGCTGCATTTGCAATGGCAGCTCCGGCAATGGTCCCGATGATGGTTCCGATGGCGGAACCCCGGTATCCTCCCCGCCAGCCTCCGTTACTGTCACCTATCAATCCGCCGATGGCGCCGCCTACATTACTTCCGATGGCTGCCCCTGCCAATACGGCGTTAGGGTCACCTGCCGCCATTTGGCTTGTGCCGCATCCGCTGAAGATAATGGCTGTTACAAGGATTCCTATAAAAGACTTTTTCATATTCATATCTCCTTTTTATATTGTTTGGTACATGCAGTGCGGTCGCTTACCTCGGAAAGTATCGGATGTTCGTTTTCCCGTAGAGGAACAGTGCGCAAATGTTTATTTATATTTGGTCTTGATTTCCGGCAATGCTTTTTGTATGTCGCTGATGCGGCGTGCATCACTGGGGTGCGTGCTCATCAGTTCGGGTACTTTGGCACTGCTGCCTGCCGACATCTTCTGCCAGAATTTGATGGCTACGTCCGGATTATACCCTGCCATGCGCATGAAGATGAGTCCCATGTAGTCGGCTTCCGATTCGTGTTTGCGGGAGAAAGGCAGCATAACACCCAATTGTGCGCCTACGCCATATACACGATTGGCAATGCCTTGCATGGCGGCACTCTTTTGCGAGAGAGACTGATTCAATATTTGTGCTCCATACTGGGCGAGCATTTGTTGGCTCATGCGCTCGTTACTGTGTTTGGCTACGGCATGTGCTACTTCATGACCAATGACTACCGCCAGCTCGTCATCCGAGGAAACCAACTTCATCAGCCCTTCGTATACCACGATTTTTCCGCCGGGCATGCAGAATGCATTTACTTGGTTATCCTTCACCAGATTGAACTCCCATGAGAAGTTTTTCACTTCATCGGCCAGTCCGTTCTGTTTCAGATATTGTTCGGTGGCAGCTGCGATTTTCTTTCCTACGCGTGTCACCATCGCCGATTGTGTCGCAGAACTTGACTTGGGAGCACTCTTCATATAGTCCTTATACTGGGTCAAACTGGAGGTCAGCACTTCCTGGTCTGAAACCAAGAGAACCTGTTTCCGCCCGGTGACGGGCACAGAACCGCATCCTGCCAATATGAGTAGGGAAGCGGTCAGTATGGCTATCTGTTTTTTCATATCATTTTGACTTTATTGGGTTTTACTGTGCAAAGGTAGGGAAAGTATTGGAAAGATGATAGAATAGTTGTTGGGTTTTCTAAACCTTCACTTTAGATTTCTAAACCTTTACTTTAATTCTCTAAACCTGACCTTTGGAATTATCACGCTTTTCTTTTCTCTCCAGTGCTTTCGCTTCCTCCCACAATTTATCCATCTCCGCCAGCGTCATGTCATGGAGATTTTTACCCTCCTTGATGCTGTGTGCCTCTACATAATTGAAGCGGTTGATAAACTTTTGGTTGGTGCGTTCCAGCGCATTGTCCGGATTGATTTTGTAGAGACGGGCAGCATTGATGAGGCTGAACATAACATCGCCGAATTCGGCTTCAGCTTTGTCTTTATCCATGTGGGCTACTTCTGCCTGGAATTCCTGGATTTCTTCTTTCACCTTATTCCATACCTGTTCGCGTTCTTCCCAATCAAATCCTACATTGCGGGCCTTGTCTTGGATGCGGTAGGCTTTGATGAGTGAGGGCAGGGCAGCAGGTACACCGCTCAATACGGTTTTGTTCCCGCCTTTCTCTTTCAACTTAAGCTGTTCCCAGTTTTCTGAGACCTGGCCTGCAGTTTCGGCCTTTACATCACCGAAGACATGGGGATGGCGGAAAATAAGTTTCTCACAAAGACGGTCGCATACGTCTTTCATATCGAAATCACCGGTTTCAGAACCTATCTTTGCATAGAAAGCTACATGTAGCAGCACATCGCCCAGCTCTTTGCAGATATCATTTTTGTCATCGCGCATCAGGGCGTCACAAAGTTCGTAAGTCTCTTCGATCGTATTGGGGCGCAGACTTTCATTGGTCTGTTTGCGGTCCCAGGGACATTTCTCGCGAAGCTCGTCGAGTATGTCGAGGAAGCGTCCGAAAGCTTCCATTTGTTCTTTTCTTGTATGCATGATTTTGAGGTTTAATTTTTCCATTCTTCGTATGAAATAAGCAAGCCTATGACTTCCGAATAATTCTTGCGTCCGCTTTGAATTTTGTTTCCTTTTAGGTACAAGTCATAAATCCAGTCCTGAATGTCTCCGATGAGCGGACTGTATTTCTCCATCCAGTATTGCCGGTTCTTTTGGGCCAGCTCTATGATTTCAGGGCGTATCCGGCTGAAAAGCTCTGCGTATTCTTTTTCATTCATCAGTCTGCGGGCATTGCCCAGCACATGTGAGAGTACGGAGAGATAGCCACTGAAACGAATCTCTTTTACTTGCGAACGGGTACAGACCTGATAAGCGTAAAAGTTGGCTTCAGCCTCACTGGTGATACCCAGCAGGTGGCCCAGCTCGTGGGCATATGTAGCGGGATATTGCGACGGAAGCAAATCGCCGTTCAGTGTAAATTCACAGAAGAAAGGCCCCATACTTCCCGTAACGCCGACCATGGAAATGAACGGAGTGAAAAGCATGGTCTTTACATGCGGAGACTGGTGAGGAGGACGGTGTACTCCCAGCGTATCACTGATTTGGTTGTATCCGTATACGCTTTCCCGGCAGACCAGCGGTTCGTCAATGGAGGTGATGTCTGTATAAGAAGCATTCAGTTTGTCGATATAGTTGTCAACAAATGCCTGGAAGATTTCAGGAGTATAGGGTGTATAAGGAATATTTGTCCTGCCGTAAAAGTCTTTTTGCGAATAGTTCAGCCCCCATGCCAGATAGAACCATACATATATCCAAAGCAGGTATTCAATCTCATTCAGCAGAATCTGCTTCCACTTCTTTTTTTGGATGTAGTGTGCTCTGATGGGATTGAAGAGGAGACCGATGATACTGAGGAAAATGAACAAGTCGCCTACGGCAAAAGGTATGAGCTTTGAAAAAGAGGACAGAATATGGGAAATTACCGGATATACAGATTGTGCATATACTTCTCCCATGCTTGGAATGAGCTGCGTTGCCCATGTGATAGACAGTAATATGATTAATATGATATACCGGATTTTCAGCTTCTCCCTCATTTTATATACTGTTTTGTAGGGGCAAAAATATATATTTAAATTTTAATTCATTAATTTTGCGCCCGTTATTCGCAATAAATTAATTATAGAGATTTTGAAATCATGGAATTAGCAAGTAAGTACAATCCCGCTGACGTGGAGGGAAAGTGGTATCAGTATTGGTTGGACCACAAATTATTCAGTTCGAAACCCGATGGTCGTGAGCCTTACACCGTCGTCATCCCCCCCCCGAACGTCACTGGTGTGTTGCACATGGGACATATGCTTAATAATACCATACAAGATATTCTGGTACGCCGTGCACGCATGGAAGGCAAAAATGCCTGCTGGGTGCCGGGAACCGACCATGCGTCCATTGCCACCGAGGCCAAGGTGGTGAATAAGCTTGCCGCACAAGGCATCAAGAAGACTGACCTCACCCGCGAAGAATTCTTGAAACACGCATGGGAATGGACGGATGAGCATGGCGGTATCATCTTGAAGCAACTTCGCAAACTGGGTGCTTCTTGTGATTGGGATCGTACGGCCTTCACGATGGACGAGAAACGCAGTGAAAGCGTACTCAAGGTTTTTGTGGATTTGTATAACAAAGGTTTGATTTATCGCGGTGTCCGTATGGTGAACTGGGACCCGAAGGCACTGACCGCCCTTAGTGATGAGGAAGTTATCTATAAGGAAGAACACAGTAAGTTATACTATCTGAAGTACATGGTAGAAGGTGACCCCGAAGGACGCTATGCAGTGGTTGCTACCACCCGTCCCGAAACCATCATGGGAGATACTGCCATGTGCATCAATCCGAATGACCCCAAGAATGCCTGGCTGAAGGGCAAGAAGGTGATTGTCCCATTGGTAGGACGCGTTATTCCGGTTATCGAGGACGATTATGTAGACATTGAATTCGGTACCGGTTGTCTGAAGGTAACCCCTGCCCATGACGTGAACGACTATATGCTGGGTGAGAAGTATAACCTGCCAAGCATCGACATCTTCAATGATAACGGAACGCTCAGTGAAGCTGCCGGCTTGTATATCGGCATGGATCGTTTCGACGTGCGCGAACAGATAGAGAAAGATCTCGCCGCTGCCGGTTTGCTGGAGAAAGTAGAGGCATATACCAATAAGGTCGGTTTCTCCGAACGTACCAATGTGCCCATCGAACCGAAGCTTTCCATGCAATGGTTCCTGAAGATGCAGCATTTTGCCGACATGGCTTTGCCACCGGTAATGAATGATGAATTGAAGTTCTATCCTGCCAAATATAAGAATACATATAAGAATTGGTTGGAAAATATCAAAGACTGGTGCATCAGCCGTCAGTTGTGGTGGGGGCATCGCATTCCTGCATATTTCCTGCCGGAAGGTGGATATGTGGTGGCAGCCACTCCTGAAAAAGCTTTGATGTTGGCAAAAGAAAAAACGGGTAATGCCGACCTCAAATTGGAAGACCTTCGCCAGGACGAAGACTGCTTGGATACTTGGTTCTCCTCCTGGCTGTGGCCCATCTCTTTGTTTGACGGCATTAATAATCCGGGCAATGAGGAAATCAACTACTATTATCCTACCAGTGATTTGGTGACCGGTCCGGACATTATCTTCTTCTGGGTAGCCCGTATGATTATGGCAGGTTATGAGTACGAAGGCAAGATGCCGTTCAAGAACGTTTACTTTACGGGTATTGTCCGTGACAAGCTGGGACGCAAGATGTCTAAGTCACTGGGCAACTCTCCCGACCCGCTGGACTTGATAGAGAAGTATGGTGCCGACGGTGTGCGTATGGGTATGATGCTTTCGGCTCCTGCCGGAAATGATATCCTCTTTGACGATGCACTGTGTGAGCAGGGACGTAACTTCAACAATAAGATATGGAACGCTTTCCGCCTGATTAAAGGCTGGGAAGTCAGTGCGGAAGTTCCCGTACCTGAAGCTTCAGAGTTGGCTATACGCTGGTTTGAGTCTAAGCAGAATGCTGTAGCTGCCGAAGTGGCTGACCTGTTCAGCAAGTATCGTTTGAGTGAAGCACTGATGGCTGTTTACAAATTGTTCTGGGACGAATTCTCTTCCTGGTATCTGGAAATGATTAAACCGGCATACGGTCAGCCCATCAACCGGAAGGTGTATGAAGCAACTATCGGTTTCTTTGATAACTTGTTGCATCTGCTCCATCCGTTCATGCCGTTTATCACGGAAGAATTGTGGCAGCATCTTTGCGATCGTAAAGACGGTGAGAGCCTGATGGTGAGCCCGCTGTCAATGTCTGCATTGGTAGATGAGGATATCATCCGGGAATTTGAGACAGTGAAAGAGGTTATCAGTAATATCCGTTCCATCCGTTTGCAGAAGAACATTGCCCAAAAGGAGGCACTTGAGTTACAGGTCATCGGTGAAAATCCGGTTGCAGCATTCAACGCAGTTATCACGAAAATGTGCAACCTCTCGTCAATTAATGTAGTGGAGAACAAGGCTGACGGTGCAGCTTCCTTCATGGTAGGCACTACGGAATATACTGTACCATTGGTTGATATGATTGATGTGGAAGCCGAGATAGCCCGTATGGAGGCTGAGCTGAAGCACAAGGAAGGATTCCTGCAAGGCGTACTGAAAAAACTGGGTAATGAGAAGTTTGTGAACAATGCTCCTGCCGCAGTCCTTGAGATGGAGCGTAAGAAGCAGGCAGATGCTGAAAGTATCATCAAGTCTTTGAAAGAAAGCATTGCAGCATTGAAGAAGAAATAATGTTAAGAAACATACTCTGAATATTTAGGAATTTATTTAGGGGGATTTGTCTTTAATAGAAGATTGAAGACAAATAAGGAATATAGTATTCACCCCTAATAAATTTCTAAATATGAAGAATTACATGAAAGCCCTTTTATGGGCAGTTTTGGCAATGTCTTTATTCGCCCGGTGTAAACCTGCGGAACAGACATTCAAGGTGCAGTTCGACAGCACCAAGGAAGTATCGGGCAAGAAGTTTGCCTTGAAAGATATCAATCCCGAACTACCGGCAGATTGGGATGGGTATAAATTTGTGGTGCTTGAGTATAAGATTACCACTGCCCAGCGTTTCCAACTCGGCTTCACTACCGACAACGGTTACAATGAACTGCGTATTATGTCCTACGTTCCTAACGCCTGGAACAAACTCGCCATTCCTTTAAAGTACTTTACCGAATTGCCTGATGCGGCTGTTGATTTGGCTGCTACCTTTAACCATGCCCGCTATATGGGTTGGATTAATTTAGGTGGTAACCGTGGTCCGTTACAAGGCGTTGACTCCATCGGTATCCGTATGCGCAAACCTATCAACAATCCTACGGTTGAAATCCGTTCCATAGCTTTGGCCACGGAAGACCCGGGTGACTTATATATGGGCGAAGTCCCTGCCGTAGATGAGTTCGGACAGTCCAACCTGGTGGAATATGCCGGGAAAGTACACTCCCTTGAGCAACTGAAGAAGGAGTGGGAAGCCGAGGACAATGAAGTGGTGACTACCGATGCTTATAACTATTCCAAGTTTGGCGGCTACAAGCAGCAGCAAGTAAAAGCCACGGGGTTCTTCCGTACCGAAAAGATTGGCGACCGTTGGTGGTTTGTTGACCCGGAAGGCTATTTGTTCCTTTCTGTCGGCGTGGACTGTGTGAGTCCCGGTGGCGGAGGTGTAGTGCGTGATGCCGAAAAGCGTAACGGCATGTACAAGGAACTTCCTCCTGCCGAACTGATGGAAAAATTTGCCAATCGCAACTACCGGGGCAGCCGTTCCGCCTCTTTCGGCTTCTGGAACCAGTATCGTAGATATGGTGATGAATTTCCAGAAAAGTCGAAAGAACTGATATTTAAGCGTATGGACAAGTGGGGGCTGAACACCATTGCCAACTGGTCGAGTGGTGAAGTCATGAATATGAACCGTAAGGCTTTCCTGGTCCCTTTGCATAATATCGGCATCGAACGCGACTTGATGGGCCTTTGCGATGTGTACGACCCCTCCTTCGAATCCAATGTGGACAAGTCTTTGACCGAATTTGTGTCGGGTTACAAGGACAATCCTTGGCTGATAGGCTACTTCATAGGGAACGAACCGGCCTGGCTGGACGAAGAACCCCGCCTTTGCAGCCTCATTCTTGAGGGGAAGGACCGTCCTATCAAAGAGGCCTTGAAGAAGCACCTGCAAGAGAAAGGTGACACTCCGGAAAGCCGTAAGGAATTCGTCTTTTCCACTTTCCGCACATTCCTGACCACGACAAACCGAATTCTGAAGAAACACGACCCGCACCATCTGAACCTCGGCATCCGCTTTGGCAATATCCTCGAACTGGATGAGGAGATTCTGAAGATTTGTGGTGAATCGTTCGATGTCCTTAGCTTCAATTGTTATGATTTAGTGCCCAATCCGGTTATGTTGGACCGTGCACTCAAGGTGGCAAAGCTGCCTATGATTATCGGCGAGTACCACTTCGGTACGGTAGACAGAGGAATGGCTCAATCTCTGTGGCAAGTCGATTCCCAGGAGCAGCGTGGCGTGGCTTACCGCTATTATACGGAGCATGCCTATGCGCATCCCGGACTGATAGGTACCGGGTACTTCCAGTGGTGCGACCAGGATTTGACCGGGCGTAATGACGGGGAGAACTACAACTGCGGACTGATTGACGTGACCGACCGCCCCTATAAAGAGCAGGTGGAGGCCATGATGGAAACAGCCAAAGGGTTGTATGAGATTCACTCCGGAACCAAACAACCCTTTGACCGTAAACCGGAAAATGCCCGTGGGCATGAAGCTATTCCTGACTTGTGGAACGAATGATGCGTTGACTATTTGAACAGTTCTGCCACACACCACAGCAGGCGTGCAGTGGTGTGTGTCCAGATTTCCTTGTAGGTACAGTTGTTCTGCATCGGGAAGTAGGGCTCGTCGTCATTCTCGAATGTTTCAATACCTACGGGTACAGCTCCCACAACATCTCCGGCGTATGCTCCGTAAAGCGGCGGGTAATCATATCCATCCCCATAAACGGTACTCATGGCAAACGGGTTGTATCCCAATATATACTCTATCTGGCGGGTTGCGATGTCCCTCAGTGCATTGTCATTGAACAGGCGTGCAAGGATAAAGGCCGCCTTGGCTTTGCCCATGACAACGGCGTGGAATCCCCTGAACTGGTAGGCAACAGGGAAACGGCGCAGATAGAAATTCTTTGAAAGAGGGATACCGTTGCGCACTTGTGCATTGTATTCTTCCAGACTGGGAAGCCCTACCTGGTCGCCTTCGTGGTATAAATTTTTGTAATCGGTATTATCTACTTCATATACGGCACTTGGCAGTATGCCATACGGTTCAATCAGCTGTGAAATCTCGCGCAGATAGTCAGCATAGGCTTCACAGGATGCCTGCCACAACGGAGCGTCCGGATGGGTGGGGGCGTCTGTCAGCAGCATTGAGAGTCCTTCGGTCATCAAGTGTTCTTGGCTCTGGTGATAATACGCCAGGATGCGCTTCTTTTGGGAAGATTCATAGAAAAAACCTCGCAGGGGGATTTTCCAGTCGGTACGTTTCTCCAGTTGTTGTCCGGCCATGACAGTACGCGCCAGCCGGGCTGCCCAGTCCAGATAGTAAGTATCCTGCGTAAGGCGGTATAGACGCATGGCTGTGACGGTGGCCAGGGCATAAAGCTCAGTTTCGTTCTGTTCTGTCCTTTGTGTATCCAGCAGGTCGATGGCAAATTGGAAGTCCTCGATGGCACTGTTCCGGCACCACCTTGCAAATATCGGGTCTTTCTTCTCAAAATGAGGAGCGGCCAGTGCACAACTGGAAGCGGCTTTCAGATTATCCGTAGGCGTGTTCCGCGCTTCTGTCTGCATGTCGTCTTTGTCGCCACGTATGTTCTTTGTCCAAATGCCGATTATCAGTCCGCCCAGTCGGTAGCCATCTCCGAAGCGGGTGCGCAGAATCCAGTTCACTCCCCAGCGTGCCTCCTCCAGCAAACGTTCGTAGAAGATACTGTCTTTGCCTTGTACGGCACCTGCCATTTCGAGGAGAGCGATGCACGATTCGGCTGTATTTCCTGTTCCTTGGGTCAGGTCGGCTGCATCGTGCCATCCTCCGGCAATGCTCATGCTTCGTCCGTCGGGATGATAGGCAAATACGTCCTGATGGCATTCCTGGTGAATGCCGGGCTGGTCGAAGCCGCAACGCTCGGAAAAGAAGAAGTTCAGCGTGTGCCAGGCAGTGGACAGGTAGGCATCATCTCCGATGGGGAAAGGCTTTGATTGTACGTCACCGATGGACAGGAAGTATTGCCCCGGTGTATTGAAACTGCTGAAGTCCAGTACAAGAAATCCCTTGTCCTGCTTTTTGTCTTGGTTCAGTGGGCTGCCCGTACCTTGATAGACAATTTGCCCTGTGGCGGCATCGTGCAGGCAGAAAGTCCTTTCCTGCATGTTCTGCACCAAGGCCTGCTTGCGTGCCCCCGGTTTGTATCCACTGTGGCAGTAGGCCATTGCATCTTTTCGCAGGTCGAATCCCCGGCTGTTTTCCGCTTCCACCTTTTCGATGCGCATGTCGTCTACGTACAGGCTCATGTGTTCGCTGGCTCCGGCAGGAGCACCGGCCAGCATGATATTTACCGAAAAGCCGGTGACACAATCACGGTATAGATCCGGTATCTCCCAAATGATATGCTGCCATTTGTTGGGGTAGACTGTTTCAAAGTGTTGGCCTTCGAAGCGTCCGGGAGTGGGCATGATTTTTTCTCCTTCATTGTATAGGGTGAATCCGGCAAAGGTCAGATAAACGCCCGGCGCATCCACATATACCCAAACAGAAAAGCGGTTATATTCCCGCAGGTCTTCCCGGTCGAGGGGGCGGATAATCTCCGGGGTGGCATAATTCCTGTTCGTTGGATTCTTCTTGCCCAGGGAGGAAGGGGTATTCAAACGGACACTTCCTTTACCTGAAACAGTGACTTTATGGTCTACATGTATTGTTCCGGGGCCGGTGTGGAGCAGGGAGCCGAAATCTTCTGCAAGGGGGAGTACCCTGCTTTTCAAGACCTCTTTCTTTTCCCAGCGCGTCAGTCCGGCATGTGTGGGGTTGGCTTTCATTATGTGGTGTACGTAATTGCTTTGTTGCAATTGTTTCTCCAACTCCGCATCGGGTTTCCACGGAGCTTGTGCTTGTGCCTGCATGCAGCAGCATGCCAGCAGTAGTGTTCGGATAATGTGTTTCATGGTATTCAGTGTTTGATTTCAGGATAAGCATGGAAAGGAGCTTTGAACTCCGGACGCAGTGTATAAGTATCTTTCAGCGGAAAATCTGCCGGTACATCTTGGGTGACGGTGCCAGTGGCAGCCCATTCGCATCCCCGGAGCAAGGTTACCTGGAAACCGGTGCAGAGCATGGAGTAAATCATGTTCGGGTCGTTGCCACAGTGTCCCAGGAGGTCGACGAATATGCGGCCTTTCCCGTAGCCAACTGTCCACATCAGCGGTTCATGACGTCCGCGTTCGTAGGCTGTGGCCAATATTTCCATGTTTCTTACCGGGCCGCGAAGACGGGTATATATCTCGTCCTTGAAGTGCTTCCATTGGGGAGGCAATCCTTGCAGGATAGGGTGCTGGGGAGCGCGGTGCTCTATGACGGTTTCGTGCTGCAAACCATGATAGCCGGCATATCCCGGAGAGTAGTCATAGATGTACTGCCCATCTTTCCAGTACAGATACGGTCCGTCCTTTTCGTTTCGTCCGTCCCAGGCACCCATGCCTATTATTTTGTTATATTCTTTCCAGTCGGCCATCGGGACGACGGAGGAATGTATCACCACCACGCCACCTCCATCGGCAACGTATTTCTCGAAATCCTTGCGTACGGGCTCTGTCCAGGTAGCTCCGCCGTAGTTGATGACGATTAAATCATATTTGTGGAAATCGGGCTTGAAGGTAGCGATGTCTCCACCGAAGTTAGGCGTAAATGCAAAGTCCACTTTGAACATTCCACTGTTTTCCAATATCTGCTTCATGGCTTCGCAGGCACCTTGCCAGTAGTGGCTGCCATCCTGGCCGGCTATCATCATGGTTCTGATTACTTTCTTTTGCTGTGCGTGTGTGTGCGGGGCAGTCCCTATATATATAAGGAGTGCCAGGATAAGTGTCAGTCTTGTTCTCATTTTCCGGAAGATTTGAAGTTTTTATTAGTCGGGTTCCACTCTATACGGTCGTAGCAGCGTGTTGTGCGCAGATTATAGCCTTGTTCGTCTACACTGAATTTTCCGTCTTTGAAGTAGGATATATAGAGCTCGGAGATGCCGTCGTTGTTGCGGTCTTCCACAAGTAGATTGTACTTGTCCGTGACGTAAATTTCGTCGGAAATGTATTGCACTTCCTTGGTATAGTTATCGACGATTACATAGTATGCCTTGAAAAGGTCGAAAGTGGGGTAGTGTCCGTTGTCACGCCCGAAAAGCATTACTTCTTCCAAGGCATCATCCCCGTCCATATTGGCTAATACGGATTGCTGGAAGTAAAAGCCCGTTTTTTGTACTTGTGGAGGAATATTGTCCCAGCCTTCCTGATGGGCTGTCACTGAAAATTGTGCTTGTGCATGAAGGACATACGCAAGCACCGACAATAAGGTGATCAGTTTTTTCATTGTGTGAATTTTGAGGTTAAGATAATAATTGGGTTATTTCTTTATATGACCGATGACTCGGAGCTTTCCCTAACCTTTTTTAGAATAATTAATGAACATGGAGTGCTGGTACTCATAACCTCTCCCCTTGGGACTGAATCGGTCTGACTTTTATGCAGGAAGGGCATAATATTCGCATCTTTTATCTTAATACACCCGGATGTTTTGGGGTAATACATTCGGGTGTATTGGCATTTCGGTCCTATACTCTTCAGAAGTGAGTCCCAGGGTGTAGCTTGTAAGGTATAGGAAGCATTCCGCTTGTGTATGGTATCAATGCGAGGTGAGCAGTTGCATCAATATCAGTGGCAGATAATCTTTCAGTTTTACCCTTAATATCTTCAAAGCTTGCTGGATGCGATAGTCTACCGTTTTGGGGGAGACATTGAGCAGTTCGGCAGCTTCCTTGTAGCTCAAGTTGCGGAACCTGTGCATGATGAAAGCTTCTTTGTAGGCAGGCGGAAGTTCATTGATGGCTTTCTGTATGTGCCTGCTTAATTCGTTTATCTGGTAAATATCCACATCCTGCAGCATGGCGGACATTCTTTCATGGTAAGCAGTGTCTGCCCGTTGCTTCACTTCATTTTGAACAATCCGGGTCATGCAACGGTGATAGACAGCCTTAAATAGATATTGTTTGAGTGAATATTCGATAATGGGCCTTTCGCGGTTTTCCCAAAGCCATAGCATGACATCCTGAACAATTTCTTCTGCATCTTCCAGTCGGACAAAACGATAGCAATAGGCGCAGAGCACAGAATAGTACTTTTGAAATAACATATCAAAAGCACTTCTATCTCCGTTCTGCATGGCGGTTAATAAAGATGTGTCTTTTGATTGTGTGTCACTCATTGTCTACAAATTCATTTTTATTGGGCAAAAATAGCTTTTTTTCCCATAATACTCCCAATATATAAAATATTTTTAGCTTTCTGTTTAGGAATTCTTCTTACTCGTTTGTCTTATGGATAAAGCTAGCGATAAAATATGGTAGAAAGAGAGGAAATGGAGAACTTGCTTCTTAGGTATTATGAAGGGGAGACGACGGATGACGAAACTCTTCTGGTAGAGGAGTGGCTGGAGGCATCTGAAGAGAACCGCAGGGTAGCCCGTCAGATTCAGACAATCGGTCTGGCGGCGGACGTGGCGGAGATTTCATCCAAGCTGGATGTAAGGAAAGCCTTGGGCGGTGTGCATCGAAAGATGAGACAGAAAAAGAACAGTAGGTATCAAGTATTATTTAGAGGGATGCAACGGGCGGCCGCCATTTTATTCATCCCAGTAGTGATATCTTGGTTTATCCTTTATTTGGATAAGGATGAGCAGGAGATACAGATGATGGAGGTCAAAACGAATCCGGGGATGACTGCTTCTGTTGAATTGCCGGATGGAACGGAAGTAACTCTGAATTCTTCTTCACGGTTACGCTATCCCTCCCGGTTTGTGGGTGACAAAAGGGAAGTGCACTTGGTGGGAGAGGCCTTTTTTTCGGTGGTAAAGAATGACAGGCAGTTTGTTGTCGGTACGTTGAACCATTCTGAGGTGACGGTGCATGGAACGGAATTTAACGTGGAAGCCTATGGAGAAGATGGGGTGGTTCAGACCACGTTGGCGTCGGGCAGCGTCTGTTTCTCGTTTATGAGTAACGGTAGGAGGAATCAGGTGGAAATGCAACCTGGGCAACAAGTGGTTTATGACATAGAACAAGGAAAAGTAACCTTGAAGAGAGTCAATGTTGATGTGGAGACGAGTTGGAAGGATGGACGCTTGATTTTCAAGAATACACCGTTTGAAAAGGTGTTGAAGAGTTTGAGCAAACGGTATAATGTGGAATTTGTATTGAAGAATGCTTCATTGAAGCAAAATTCTTTTACAGCCACATTTACAAAACAACGTTTGGAACGTATATTGGAAAATTTCCGTATATCTTCGAACATACACTTCAAGTATGTGGAGAATGCGGATATAAATACTGAGAGACAAATAATAGAAGTTTATTAACCTTAAAAAATAGTATGATGAAACAGTAGCTTGCTTAAAAAAACATGCAGAAAAATGTTGGCGCATTTCTCTGCATGAAACATAGTAACTTTTAAATATCTGTTTGGCGACAGATAAAGAAACTTTATTTTTTCACATAAAATCAATGCAAAATTATGAAAAAACACTATTGTATCCAATCATTTAGGGCGAAAAGTGTCCTGATGAGATGCATGAAAAAAATTCCTCTTGCTATGAGATGCACATTATTTATGTTGTTTTGTTTGGTTGGTATGACTTTTGCCAATGAAGGTTATGCCCAAAAGGCAATGGTAAACATTGCTCTTGAGGACAAGACCGTTGATGAAGTACTGACAGAATTGGAACAGGGTACTGAATTTGTATTTTTCTACAACAACAAGCAGATTGATGTTAAGCGCCGGGTATCGGTCCAGGCGAATAACAAGACTATATTTAAGGTCCTGAACGATGTGTTCAAAGGAACCAATGTTGGCTATAAGGTGTTGGACCGTAACATAATCCTTTATGATAAGGCTATAGGAGCCGATAGCGTGCAGTCAACGATGCAGACCACAACGGTGAAAGGTTCTGTTGTCGATGCAACCGGTGAACCGGTGATCGGTGCCAGTATTCTGGTGAAAGGGACTACCAACGGTGTCATAACAGACGTTGACGGTAATTTTACTTTGAGCAATGTGGCTCCGGATGCGACTCTTGTCGTAAGTTATGTGGGCTATAAGACTCAGGAAGTCCGTGTAGGAGGCAAAACTTCTTTTAATATTGTTTTGGCCGAAGATGCCGAGGTGTTGGATGAAGTGGTAGTAGTAGGTTATGGTGTACAGAAAAAACAGTCGTTGACAGGTGCTGTGACAGCCATTACTTCAGAAAGTATTCAGACAACCAAGAGTGAGAACCTTATCAATAACATCCAAGGTAAGATGCCGGGTCTTATGATTCGTCAGAAAACCGGTGAACCGGGTACTTTCGATAACATGATCAGTATTCGTGGTGGCGGCAATCCGTTGATTGTTATTGACGGTGTAACGCGCGAATACGAAGAGTTCGCTCAGCTCAATTCCGAGGATATTGAGAGTATTTCTATTCTGAAAGATGCTTCGGCTGCCATTTATGGTATGAACTCTGCCAACGGTGTTATCATCGTTACTACCAAGCAGGGAGCTTCAGAAAAGACACGCGTTTCATATTCAGGATTGTTTGGTATGAAACATGCTACGGGTATGGAAGAAACGGTGGATGCTTACACGTTCCGTGTGATGGAAAATGAGATGAGCCGTAATGGAAAGAAAGCCGAGGTTTATTCACAAGACGTTCTGGACAAGTATAAGAACGGGGTGGAAGGCTATCAAGACTGGGATTGGATTGATATGTATATGAACAAGTTGGCTTTTGCCACCAATCACACCCTTTCTGTACGCGGTGGCAATGATAAAGTGAAATATTTTGTCAGCGCCGGTTACAATCGGGATAATGGTTTGTTGAAGAGTGGCATCCAGTATTATGAACGTTTCACTTTCCGTTCCAATGTATCGGCTGAGCTGGCTAAGGGATTGACTATGAATGTAAAGGTCGCCGGTCGTTGGAATCAGACACAGCGTCCTAGAGAAGACTTTATGTGGACATTCAAGACCTTGTTGGTAAACGACCGTGGTGTTGGTCCTTATGCTATCGGTTCTACCGATCACTATTCCGACATTGCGCCCGAAAGTAAGAATGCGGCAGCTCTGGTTGATCCGGATAAAGATGGTTATCGCCGTAATCGGGGCGTGAACTATTCGGCAGACATTGATTTGACTTGGAAAGTGCCTTTCGTAGAAGGGCTGACTGTAGGTGTTGTAGGTTCTTTCGACGGTAACAACCGTAATAACTCCGAATTGCAGAAGTCTTATCAGTTGTACGATTATTTCACCAATCAACCTACCAAGACTTATGGTCAGGACCGTTATCAGAACACGATGGGCGTGTTCCAAAAACTTTATGGACGTGCACAGGTGAACTACATGAATAGCTTTGGCAAGCACAACCTGAATGTTACAGGTGTTGTTGAAGCGTCAGGCAGCCGCTACGATGAATTGTATGGACGTCGCTTGTACGATGGCTATTTCAGTAATGACATTCTGAATCAGGCTGATGCCAGTACGGCAACCAATAGCGGTTACCGCAACGAAACTCGTTTGGCTGCATATTTGTTGCGTGCCAATTATGACTTTGCAGGCAAGTACCTGTTGGAAGTTGTCGGACGTTACGATGGTTCCTATCGCTATGCACCGGGTCATCGTTGGGCTTTCTTCCCCTCGGTAAGTGCCGGATGGCGTATCTCGGAAGAGAAATTCATGAAAGAGAAATTGCCGTTTGTTTCTAACATGAAGCTTCGTGTTTCTTACGGTAAGAGTGGATACGATGCTGGTGATCCATTCCAATATGTGGCTGCTTATACACAAGGTAGCAGTGGATATGTACTTGATGGTACCAAGTTGACTATGGGTATGGTGGCTCCGGGAGTAGTGCTTGACAATCTGTCATGGGTTGTGACAAAGACTGCCAACCTTGGTTTGGATTTTGACTTGTGGAACGGAAAACTGTTCGGTACATTTGAAATCTATCGCCGTGTCAACGATGGTTTGTTGGCAAGCCGTCTTCAGGATATTCCCAATACTTTCGGTGCAAGCTTCCCGAAAGAGAATATCAACTCTGAAGAAAACAGAGGTTTGGAGATTGAACTCGGTACACGTGGTAAAATCGGTAAGGACTTTGGATATACCATCAGCGCCAACTATTCCTTCACTCGTTATAAATATCTGAAAGTGGAACACTCTCCTTACCAGAGTTCAATGGACCGCTATTTGAATGGTTACGAGAACCGTACCATCGGTGGTATGTGGAATCATAGTGGTGGTGGTATGTGGATTCAGAAGACGGATGGGCAGTTCCAGTCTATTTCTGAATTTGAGAAGGCTCCTCTTTATGGTGGCAGCAATGGTAACTCCATGATGCTCCCGGGTTCGTTCCGCATTGTCGACCGTAATGGTGACGGAGTGATTTCATACGAAGACCAATTGCCCGAATCACGCCGTGCCGGAGCCAATCCTCCTTATCAGTTCGGTTTGAATTTAGGATTTACTTATAAGAGTTTTGACTTGAACATCTTGTTCCAGGGTGCTGCCGGTTATGTAATCGGTTATGCCAATGATGACGTATTCGGTTATGGTTCCAAGACAAACCCCACATTGATGAAGAAGTACATGAATCGTTGGCATACAGCTAATATTACCGATGACCCTTACAATCCTTCTACTCAGTGGGTATCAGGTAAGTATCCCGCTTTGCGTCGTGATTTTACCGGTACGCAAGATAATGGTAACAGCTGGGGCGTGGGTGCCATTCCTTTCTGGAATCCGAATGCTACTTACCTGCGTTTGAAGAGCTTGGAATTGGGTTACACGCTTCCCAAAAATCTCACTCGTAAGGTCGGCATCAGTGACCTCCGCGTGTTTGTAAATGGTTTCAACCTTTTGACATTCTGTAATTCTTTGCTGAAAGATGCGGATCCTGAACGTGAAGAACGCGACTGGGGTGCCAGCTTGGCTTATCCGTTGATGAAGGCATATAATATTGGTTTGAATATTAATTTTTAACGCTTAGATTGTTATGAAGAAAAACATATTATCCGCTTTGGCATTTTGTGCTCTTGTAGGATTTTCGAGTTGTGATAGTTTTCTGGAATTAGAGCCTCTTGATAAAGTGCCGGGAGACCGGCTGACAGAGACTGATGGTGGTGTGAAAGCCCTGCTGGCAAATGTGTATGCCACGGTGCCTATGGAAGATTTTACTTTCCGTCCATACACAGGCTTCAACAGACGTAACTACGACGGTGTGAATGGTACTTCCAATATAGCTTTCCTCTCCGACGAGGCTGCGCGTAGCGAAGGTGGCGGTGGCATTACGGAGAACTTTGAATATTGGCCTTATAGTGATATCCGTCAGGTGAATATTTTTATAGAAACGATAAAGTCTTCATTGGAGAAAGGTATCTTGAATCAAGAAGACGCCACTCGCATGATTGCTGAGGCTCGTTTTGCCCGTGCCTATATTTATTTCGGTTTGGCTAAGCGCTATGGTGGTGTACCTATCATTGACCGTGTGCAGGATGGCGACTATGTACCGGGCAACCCGGATGCTTTGAAAGTGCCCCGTAGCACGGAGGCGGATACTTGGAAATTCATCATCAATGAATTTGGTGAAGTAGCCAAAGATCTTCCTGCAGTCCGTGATGGTTATCGGTTTACTAAATGGGGCGCATTGGGTATGAAGTCACGTACGGCATTGTTTGCTGCTTCTTTGGCCAAATACTGGGACAAAGCTCCGTTGGCAGGTGAGGCAGTTACACAGAAATTGGTCGGTATAGACAAGAGTGAAGCCGATTATTTTTATGGCGAATGTATTTCGGCAGCCGAAGAGATACTGAACAATTATGGAGGTTCCTTGTATGGGGCAAATCCGGCAAGTGTGGCCGAAGCTCGTGAGAATTTCCAAAAGCTTTTCATCCAGACCACACCGGTGGATGAGGTGTTGTTGGCCCGTGGTTATGTAGACGGTTCAGTTAATAACAACTATTCCGGTCATGGCTGGTCATTGTTCTACAGTTTGGCACAAGTGAATCCGGGTGCTTTGCGTTATGGACGTTTCAGTCCTACTCTCGACTTGGTAGATTTGTTTGAAGACTATACCGATGATGGTACAGGCAAGAGTGCTCCTATCAAGACACGTGCGGATGGCAACGAGACCAATGTGCCCAATGTGCAGTTGGCTGGTAATGTAAAATCCAGCGACCCTTATATCCAGTACAGCAGTTTGTCTGAACCTTTCCAGAATAAGGATGCTCGTTTGCAGGCCAGTATCATTGTTCCCGGAGCAACATATGCGAATGTGCCCATCATCATGCAAGGTGGTTTGGTGCGGTCCAATGGTGAGGTCATTGTCTATAATAATTCATCTGCTCAAGGTAAGGATGGAAAGACTTATTTTGCTTTTGGAGCGGAAGGCACGAGCGGTTACTCCGGTTTCGGCAATATAGGTAATTCGGAGAATGGTAACTATACCACTACAGGATTCTCTGTACGTAAGTACATGGAAGAAGAGAAATTTTCTTCTCTGTCCAGCTCTGACAACTCTGTGACTACGCCGTTTATTGACATCCGTCTGGCTGAAGTTTATCTGGATTATGCCGAAGCTGTAGTTGAAAGTGGTAAGGGTGACCGCACCAAGGCTGCTGCTCTGCTGAACGACCTTCGTCATCGTGCAGCTCACAAAGACAATATTCCGCTTACTTTGGAGAATGTCTTGAAGGAACGCCGTGTGGAACTGGCTTTTGAAGGAAAACGTTTCTGGGACATGGTTCGTCGTCGCGACAATCACATATACTATAACGGAGGTATGCGTTCGGCTCTTGTTCCTATGATTGACTTGCGCACCGCTACACCTTCGTATATCTTCGTTCGTGCAAATTTCCACGGCGATGAAAAACAGAACGGCCGCACCTTTACTCCTCAGTCTTATTATCGGAGTATTCCCGGAACGGCTACCAATGGCTTAGTTCAGAACCCTGGTTATTAATACTAAATTCTTAGAAGATTATGAAAAAAATACTGTTATTGATTTCATGCTGTTTATTTGCATTGACATCTTGTGAAATAGATAATTACGAAGCTCCCAACGCCTCCATTCACGGTTCTATCATTGATGCCCAGACCGGTGAGTTGGTCGGAATGGATGTCCAGGATGGAGGTGAACTGAAGGTGGTGGAATTAGGATTCGAAAATCCGCAAAGCCAAAGCTGGAGAATTATGAATACGGGCGAATACCGTAATAATATGGTTTTTGCCGCCACGTATGACATCCGTATGGAAAACAACAACTGCTATGCTTTTGAAGAAAAAGATGTAGTAGTGAAGAAGGGTGACAATACCAAGGATTTTAAGGTAACTCCCTATATCCGCATCAAGAATCCGAAGATTGAGAAAAATGGCAATCAAATAGTAGCCACATTCTCATTGGAAGGTGGAAAAGGTGACGAAAAGCTTGCTTCCGTCCAGTTGTTTGCTTTCTCGGATATGTGGGTAGGCAATATCGTGAAGTTTGGTTTGACCGGTGACACCGATAAGATAGACTTTAGCACTCCTATTGATATCGACCCGTCTGAAACTTATACGTTGACCATTGATGTCGCAGCCAATCAGAGCTCTTTCAAATACACGGGCAAGAACTATTACTTCCGTATTGGTGCAAAAGCGAGTATTTCTAACGTAGGAACGATACGTCATAATTATAGTCCGTTAGTTTCTATACCTTTCTAAAAGGCTGATTGGGGGTGTGTCAAAAGCCTGACAGAGCAAAATGATAGTAAGTTTTAGTTTTGGACACACTCTCTTGGTTCTTCTTATTTGAAAGAAAAATATGTTTAATAAACGAAGGCGTTCTGTCCGATGAAAGAATAGAACGCCTTTGTTATAATAACTAATTTGATAACAATTTATTATGAAAAAGCTGAAACACAGTTTGTTAATGCTGTTATTGGGAGTGTTTTGCATACAACTTTATGCAGTGGAGTTGAACTCTATTTATCCCCTAAAGCCCAATGACCCCGAAGCATTTTATTTTACTCCCGAGAACTACGCGATAAAAGCGGATGGAAAGATGGATGTATCGGATGCTTTACAAGCAGCAATTAATCAAGTAAAGAAAGAAAAGAATTTCGGAATCCTTTTTATTCCTGAAGGTAAATATAAAATCAGTAAGACTATCTATATTCCTGCGGCTATCCGTTTGATTGGCTATGGAAAGAATCGTCCGGAATTTATTTTGGCTAAAAATTCTCCGGGTTTTCAAGAGGAAGTAGCTGATGACAAGGGGAAAGCTAAATATATGTTCTGGTTTACAGGAGGTGTTGTCAGGGAAGGTGAGAAACCACGTGATGCCAATGCCGGTACGTTCTACAGTGCCATGTCGAATATCAACTTGCGCATAGAGGACGGTAACCCACATGCAGTGGCACTGCGCACGCACTTTGCCCAACACAGCTTTATCAATTATGTTGCCGTATACATAGGTAAAGGCAAGGCTGGTCTGTTTGATGTGGGCAATGAATTGGAAAACGTCGCTTTTTATGGGGGAGATTATGGTATTTATACAACAAAATCTTCTCCGGGATGGCCGGTGATGATGGTTGACTCTTATTTTGAGGGACAACGTGTAGCAGCTCTTCGTTGTCAAGAGTCTGGTTTGGCAATGGTGAATCTGTATGCCAAGAATGTTCCGGCTGTGTTTGATATTGACCCTAATTATTGCGACAAGTTGTTCTTGGAAAACAGCTATTTCGAAAATGTAAGCGGTCCGGCAGTAGTGATTACTAACGAGAATAACAGTAATAATCAGATAACTTTCCGCAACGTTTATTGTAAGAATGTGCCGACATTGGCAAAATACACCCGTAGCAATACAACCACGAATGTTTCTCATAAAATCTATAAAATAAAATCATACGACCACGGTTTGCAAATGGACAATATGCTGGATATGCCGGAATATGAAACGTTGGTTGACATTGAACCGATACAGAAAATGCCGGCTGCCCAACTGATGGATATACCTTCACTGCCTGCAATGGCAACGTGGGTCAATCTCCGCGAACTTGGTGCAAAAGGGGATGGGGAAACGGATGATACGAAAGCTATCCAAGAGGCTATTGACAAGTATGATAATATCTATGTACCTCAAGGCTGGTACCGCATCACTGAAACGCTGAAAATGAAGCCCAATACCAAGTTGATAGGCTTGCATCCTTTTGGCACACAGTTCCAGCTGAGCGAAAGCACTGCTGCATTCAGTGGCTTTGGCGGTCCGAAAGCGATGGTAGAATCTTCGGAAGGCGGTACAAATATGCTGTTGGGCATTGGTATCAATTCCGGTGGTTACAACTATCGCGCTGTGGGCGTGAAGTGGATGTCTAATGCGGATTCTTATATGAATGATGTGAAATTTGTAGGCGGGCATGGCAGTTTATGGAAACCTAAACCGGGTGTGGAAGAACCACGTGGCTGGTGGAACAGACCGTCTCGCATCAGTTCTCCCGAAAATCCGGTTTCTGCTTCCGGCATGGACCTTGCTTGGGACAATCAGTATTGGAGTCTGTGGGTAACCAACAATGGTGGTGGTACCTTTAAAGACATTTGGACAGCAAGCACGTATGCCACCAGCGGTTTTTATGCCAATAATACCAGTACTCCGGGACGGGTTTATGCCATGTCCATCGAGCATCATGTAAGAAATGAAGTACGTTTCAACAAAGTGTCCAACTGGAAAGTGTATTGCATGCAGACAGAAGAGGAAAGCCGCGAAAGTATGCAATGCCAGCCTATAGAGATGGACGACTGTAAAGACATGACTTTTGCAAACTTGTATATGTTCCGTGTGATCCGTGTCGATGAACCGTACCACAGTTCTGTACGTATTCGCAATTGTGAGAACATTGCATTCTTAAACCTGCATAACTATTCTCAGATTAAATATACGAACAATATCGCAGTATTTGATGTCAACAAAGACATTGATATCCGTCCGTGGGAACTTTCCCGCCTGATTGTGACAGGTAAGGAGCCGCACCAACAGCCGTTGAACAATGAGATAGGTAAAGTGAACCAATTAGCCTCTGATTTTGAATTTACAGAAGGTATTGCACGTGACAGTAAAGGGAATGTTTATTTCTGTGACCACCGGATGCGCCGTATCTTTAAATGGTCAGTAGAAACAAACAGCTTGTCACTGTTGGCCGATTTCCCGTGGAAACCATCCAATCTGGCTTTTGATTCTGAAGATAATCTGTTGGTTTTGTTCCGTTATGATGCGCAACCGGGCTATTTGATTAATGGCAAGCCTGAGGAAATGCCGGTGATGCCCGATACGAAAGGGACTTCGTTCAGTGGATACGGCAATTCTGCATATACCATGAGAGTATATTCCATTGACCCGGAAAATCCGGAAGAAACAATCAAACTGTTGCCGCGCGTTCCGATGGGACAAGTAAAGAATGTCTATAAGGCATTGTATCCTTCCAACCGCTGGAGAGACTTCCACGATTTCAATGAAGTATCTGTATATGTACCCGAGATGTGCTTTTTGGCACCGGATGGTAAGACTATCATTCCTCATTACTTCGATTTGTCACGCAGCTCTTCTTTGCTGGAAGCATATCCGGGTAAACCTTTTTATACATCCGACGAGTATGACCGCAGAATGGTGAAGATGGATGTTGCCAATGATGGGACACTCTCTAATCTGAGCTATTTTGTGGAGCAGGGTGAGTTCGGTTCTGCTGTAGATAAGGAAGGAAACCTGTATGTGGCTGACGGAGAAATATATGTATTCGATAAGGATGGCAAGAAGAAAGGAATGATTCGTGTTCCCGAACGTCCGTCTACATTGCAGTTTGGTGGTAAGGATGGCAATACATTGTTTATCACAGGCCGTTCCAAGTTTTTTGGTGTGCGTATTAAATAAGATAAATCCGCATTAAACAATCTGTCTGCGTAATGAGAAATTTTCAAATAATGAGATACCTGCTGATAATCTGTTGGATTATCAGCAGTGTGTTGCCCGGTTGGGCAGCAGGGAGCAGCTCCGTCTATACACAAAGACCGGATGACCCGGAAGCATTCTACTTCACCCCGGAGAACTACGGTTTCAAGGCTGATGGAAAGTCCGACGTGACTGATGCGCTTCAAGAGGCAATCAATCAAGTGAAGCGTGAGAAGAATTTTGGAATACTATTTTTGCCTGAGGGGAATTACCGTATTAGCAAGACAATTCAAATTCCCTCATCCATTCGTCTGATTGGTTATGGAAAGAAACGGCCGGTGATCTATTTGGGAGCCGATACGCCCGGTTTCCAAACCACTCAAAACTATATGATATGGTTTACGGGGGGATTGGCACAAGAGGGTAGGGAGCCTTCGGATGCCAATGCAGGTACTTTCTATAGTGCGGTATCCAATGTGGATTTCCGTATAGATAAAGGTAATCCCCAGGCTATTGCCATCCGTGCGCATTTTGCCCAGCATGGATTTATCAATCATTGTGACATTCGGATCGGTTCGGGAAAAGCCGGTATATATGATGTAGGCAATGAGCTGGAGGATGTCAGGTTCTATGGTGGGGAATATGGGATAATTTCTTCCAGGACTTCTCCGGGATGGCCCATGATGATGGTGGATACTTACTTTGATGGCCAGAGAAAAGCGGCTGTTTATTCAAAGGAAGTGGGGTTTGCCATCGTCAATATGCATGTAAAGAATACTCCCGTTGCCTTTGAGATGGCAGAGAATCTGGCAGACCGTCTTCATGTGGAAAATTCATTGTGGGAGAATATCTCGGAAGCCGGCGTCAGGGTGAGCGTAGAGGGAAATACCTTTTCGCAATTGAACCTGGTGAATGTGGATTGCAGGAATGTCCCGGTACTGGTGAACTATGCCCAAAGCGGAAAGGAAGTCGCCGGAGGGGCAAAAATGTACAAAGTCAAGGAGTTTACTTACGGTTTGGTGTATCAGGATTTGAATGATGCTTCTTCTTTCCGGGAAATATGTGAAATAGAGCCGGTGGCAAAACTGCCGGTTGCGCTTGGCAAGGACCTCCCGGCTCTTCCGGCAATGGAGACATGGGTCAACATCCGTGATTTAGGGGCAAAAGGCGATGGCGAGACTGATGATACGGAAGTCTTTGAGAAAGCTGTTTCTTTGCATAAAAACATTTATGTGCCTCAGGGGTGGTATCGCCTGACGAGAACGTTGAAGATGGCTCCCGGTACTAAGCTCATTGGCCTGCATCCTTTTGGAACTCAGTTCTTGTTGAAGGAAAGCGAGCCTGCATTCAGCGGTTTCGGCACACCTGTACCTTTGGTCGAATCTTCTGAAGGCGGTGACGATATTCTGAATGGTATAGGCATCAATACCGGTGCATATAATTATCGCGCTGTCGGCTGTAAGTGGATGGCGAGTGAGCGTTCGTACTTGAATGATGTGAAGTTTGTAGGCGGACACGGCACTTTGCGCAAATCTACTCCGAATGCTTCCGGGCAGTCATTCTACCGCTGGGGCGAACGTCGGATCAGTTCTCCATCTTCTCCGGTTACGGAAACCGGTAAAGATGTAGCCTGGGACAACCAGTATTGGAGCTTGTGGATCACAAACAACGGTGGCGGAACAGTTAAGGACGTTTGGACGGCCAGTTCGTATGCTGCCAGTGGACTTTATGTTAGCGATACAAAGACTCCGGGACGTATTTATGCCATGTCTTTGGAACATCATGTCCGTACCGAAGCCCGTTTCCATAATGTAGCCAATTGGAAAATTTATGCTTTCCAGTTCGAGGAAGAAGGTCGTGAAGGTCCTGATTGTTACATGGCAGAAATGTCCAATTGCCAAAATATTGAAATGGTGAATGTATGGATGTATCGTGTTATCCGTGCCTTTATGCCGAAACGGATAGGTTTCCGCATGTGGGATTGCGAGAATATCACTTTCCGTAACATGCACAATTATACGCAGATATTACCGGTCATAGAGTTTCCTATATATGATATGAGTAAGGCATTGCCTGTTTATTCTTGGGACTTTGCCCGCCTCACTGTTTCGGGTAGTGAAAAGAGCCTTCGCTCTTCCTGCACAGTCGTGGATAAGCCTGTGAAGTTGGCTGCCGGTTTCGAACTTGCTACCGGGGCTACAGCCGACAGTAAAGGAAACATCTATTTCTGCGAAAACCGTCTGAAGAAAATCTATAAATGGTCGGCAGATACGGAGCAACTTACTTTGATAGCCGATTATCCTTGGAAGCCTTTCACATTGGCAACCGATACACAAGACAATCTGCTGGTTATTTTCCGTTATGACCCACAGCCGGGTTATATGGTGAATGGCAAGCAGGAGACGGTTTCCCGTCTGCCGGATGATAATCCGATGTACAGTGGTTGGGGCAATAGCGGATGGAGTGCTTTGGGATATTCTTTCAATCCGAATCAAGTGGATGCCACCATGAAACCTATGATGCGTGTTGCTACGGCCGACGTGAAGAAGGTGCAGCGAGTCATCCATCCTTCCAGCCGTTGGCGGGGTGACTTTGACAAGGTAGTAGCCAGCATGCCTGAGTATAGTTTCATTGCTCCTGATGGTGTGACAATTATTCCGGAAACCTATGATTTGGGACGTTCTTGTGCTCTGACTGTTACAGTTCCCGGTCAACGCGAACCGGTTTATATTGTGAATGAGATGAATAAAACGACCGTACAACTTTCCGTTGGTCAGGATGGTCGTCTGACGGAGAAGGAAGTCGTGTGCCCATATGGTCAATACAGCAATGTGACCGATGCTGACGGGAATGTTTATGTTGCAGATGGGGAAATATTCGTCTATGACAAATATGGTAAAGAGCAAAGACGTATTCAGGTAGAAGAACGTCCTATCTCTTTGGCTATTGGTGGAAAACAGAAGGATATACTTTTTGTTACTACCTCAAGTTCCTTCTATGGAATTAAGGTACGTTAGGCATTGGCACAAGTAAAAGAATTAGAGACTGTCGTTCCTGCGTGTGGAAACGGCAGTCTCCTATAGGTATAATCCCCATAGTTTTACCGGTGATTCAACAATATCCCCCCCCGAATTGCCTATAAATAAACGTGAGTTCCAAGACTTTGTTGCATAAGTCTTGGAACTCACGTTATTGTTAAGAAGATATTCTTTCGTTGCAGGCTGATTCCTCAGAATGTCATTTCTCCAATAGTTCTTTCAGGAAAGAGTCCAGTTCTTCATCCAAGCCTTTCAACAATTCATCATTGACCAATAGAGTATCATCATCCATTAGCAGCAGTTCTGCAACAGTTTCCCTATCGTCATCCACCAGTACAAAAGAGAACGGCTTCAGAATTGTCAGCTTGTCAAACTGTCCTTCATTCTTCATGTTACAGAGCAGTGAGGATAAGATACGCTCTACGTTTTCATAGAAATCATCTCCCTCGTATGTCATCCATTCTTCAATAGTGGTATTGGCCAGCTCCTTGTCTTCATCATCAAAGATAGACAGTTCGCCCGAATTCTGATTCGGTTGCAGGTGAATGTCTGTAACGATAGTTTCTTCGCAACCGCAGGTGTATTTGCCGATTGCTTTTTTAAGAGTATCCTCCAAGAGTGCTAATGACGATTGACTGAGCTTCATAATGACTTTCTTTTCTTAATGGTTGTTCAAAGGTATAAAAAAAACGGTTATCTCTGCATCATTTGGCTAAAAATCATCATTAAATCGGTTCATTTGCATGTTCAGGCGTGCCATTCCTTCTTTCCGCTTCTCCAATTCGTCTACATACATGCTGGTGAAGATATAATAGGTGACGGTTCCGTCCTGTATTTCGCCTGTCTCTTTTTTACCTGTTTTGCTCTTTTCACGGGCAAGGGCTTGCGCTTTCAGCGCCCATTCCAAGGCAGTAGTTATGCTGTCTTGCATCTCGTAGCCTAAAGCGGTATTATAGGCTGCATACATTTTCTGTTTCCCCTTTTTGGTTTCGTAGGTTTGCTTCCAGAGTTCTATTGCTTTACTCCAGTTTTCCTCTTTGGCATATATGGCTGCATCACGCATATTTACAGAACCGCCGCTGAAGAGATAGCGGTTGCCTGTTTTCCAATAAGGAAGCAGGTATTTCACCGGAACAGTTCCTGCAAATTCAGATGCTTGCTTCACCATGTCTTCTTCACTGATGAGACGGGAACGTACCGATGCCTCACCATTCCCTGCCTCTTCCCAGAAAATGCTGTCATTACTGTTGACTGTTACCATAGGGCCTTTACGGTTGGGCAGATATATTTTGACCGTAGGATACACCTTTACGTCCACAGTACCGAGGAAAACGCCCCAATCGCGAATATAGCTTATCTTTCGGTTGGAACGCATCTGTATGTTTTCCAGGGCTATCAGAAAATCTACATTTAAATCTTGAGTAAGTTCCAGTACCTCATCATGCGATAATGTACTTTCGCGGGGATTGATGTCCTTGCTTCGTAAGGCAGAGTCGCATATCACGACTTCCTCGAAATAATTCTCATTGGCAAGAGCTTCTGCCAGGGACTCGGTTGTTATGGTGGCGTCTCCGTTGTAGTAGTTGGTGAGACGTGCCACTTCGTTCTCGCTTTTCTTCTGTTCTTCCTCACTGACGATGAGTTTGTTGTCTGGCATATTCGGCATGTTGTTGACAACAGCCACACGTTTCAGCGTTACCGGGAAACTGACTTCTGCCGGGAGCATGTAATCAATGGACAGTTGTTCTACACTCTGGCAACTGCCTAACAGCAGGGAACCTATCAATAGCAGGCAATAGTGATATTTGGCCATAGTCTTTGGTTTTGTTCTTCGGAGCAAAAGTACTCTTTTAGCTGAATATTCAAAAGCTGGAATGAATAAAAAATGTGATAATGCGGTGGAAGTAAAAGTAATAGGGTGATAGGAGATACCTGGCGGCATCATCTTATCACCCTATAGTCTTGTCATTTTATTGCTTGGACTTATACATTCCTTCCGTGGCAGTTCTTGTATTTCTTACCGCTACCGCATGGGCAAGGATCATTGCGCCCTACGGTCTTTTCGGCACGGATAGGTTCACGTCGGGGCTGTTCGCGCGTATCTTGTGCCGCAGCGGCCTGCTGGTGCGGGTCATTCAGATCAACTTTCTGCTCACGATACTTGCTCATGTCTTGGCGTTGCTCCGGAGCAGCCTGGCGCACCTCTACTTGGCGGGGAGCTTGGGGAGCTTCAGCCGGAGCCTCTTGTACCGGGATTTGTCCACGCATCAGGATAGAGATTGTCTGGTTATTGATTTTGTTGACCATTGCATCAAACAAGTTCACGGATTCCAGCTTGTAAATCAGCAGCGGGTCTTTTTGTTCATAGCTTGCATTCTGTACGGAATGTTTCAATTCATCCAGCTCGCGCAGGTTTTCTTTCCATGCTTCGTCAATGACATGCAGCAGGATGGATTTTTCGAATGACTTCACCACTTCCTTACATTCGGTTTCATAAGCGGCTTTCAGATTGCAGGAGATGTTATACATGCGTTTCCCGTCTGTGATGGGGATAAGTATGTTTTCATACATGTGTCCTTGCGTTTCATATACTTGCTTGATAACCGGGTAGGCTATTTGTGCCATACGTTCTGTCTTGCGTTTGAAGAGTTCCATGGCAGCGTCAAAAGTCCGGTCTGCCAGTTTTTCCTTCTTCTCGTTGCGGAATTCTTCTTCGGTGAAGGGAGCTTCCATGGCAAGCGTCTGAAGTATGTCCATTTTGCAGTTCTCGTAGTCAGGAGCTTCAATGGCATTGGCACAACGGTCCCAAATCATGTTCACGATATCCATGCCGATACGTTCGCCCATTAAAGCGTGGCGGCGTTTGGTGTAGACTACGGTACGCTGCTTGTTCATCACGTCGTCATATTCCAACAAACGTTTACGGATACCGAAGTTGTTTTCTTCCACTTTCTTCTGTGCTGCTGCATAAGAACGGAAGTCAGCAAGGATAAAGTACTGGTCTGCTCTTTCTCCACCATTCTGGTTAAGAAGAGAATTGTACAGGTCACGGAACAGTTCTGTATCAGAGGAGAACGTTCCATTGACAAGCTCTGTCAGCACCTGACGGATCTCATCATCTGTATTGTAGATGACTCTCGGATCATATCCACCGTTGTTTTCATAGTTGATTACTTCATCTGCGCTCAGACCAAAGATAAATGCGTTTTCTTTGCCAACTTCATCAACGATCTCAACGTTAGCACCATCCATGGTTCCAAGTGTCGGTGCACCGTTCAGCATGAACTTCATATTACCTGTACCGGAAGCTTCTTTAC
>CAJJYX010000011.1 GCA_905197435.1 uncultured Bacteroides sp. | reverse complement strand
CACCCGCCGTGATAAACGGGCAGATGACACTGGGCATGATGCTGGCAGTGCAGTACATCATCGGGCAACTGAACTCGCCCATCGAACAATTGATGAATTTTATCTACTCCTTGCAGGATGTCAAGATAAGCTTGGAGCGCATCAACGAAATACATGAAATGGAAAACGAAGAAAGCAATCCGGAGGCGCTCGCTACATTCCAAAACCAAAACAAAAGCCTGCGGCTGAGGCAGGTAGACTTCAAGTACGACCCACACGCACTGAACAAGACGCTGGACAGTGTGGACTTTGAGATTCCCGAAGGGAAAGTGACTGCCATCGTAGGTACCAGCGGAAGTGGGAAAACGACAATCATCAAGTTGTTGCTGGGCTACTACAAGGTTTTGGGCGGGGAAATCTCCATAGGCAGCACAGACATCAACCGGTTCAACCTAAAGTGGTGGCGCAGGCAATGTGGTGTAGTAATGCAGGACGGAGTAATTTTCTCCGAATCCATAGCACGCAACATTGCGGTGGACGACAGCGAAATAGACAAAGAACGGCTGGCAGAGGCTGCCCGGATTGCCAATATAAACGACTACATTATGCGCCTCCCCCTGAAATACAACACTCTGATAGGACAAGACGGTGTAGGACTGAGCCAAGGACAGAAGCAACGGATACTGATAGCCCGTGCCGTCTACAAGAATCCGCAATACATCTTTCTGGACGAAGCTACCAATGCGCTGGATGCCAACAACGAGCGAACGATAGTAGAAAACCTGATGGAGTTCTACAAAGGGAAAACGGTGGTTGTGGTGGCTCATCGTCTAAGCACGGTAAAGAACGCAGACCGGATAGTAGTGATAGACAAAGGAGAAATCATTGAAACCGGAAGACATCAAGAACTGATAGCTAACCGAGGCGCTTATTATAATCTTGTGAAGAATCAATTGGAATTAGGCAGTTAGCGTATGGAAAACAAGGATATAGGACTCAGAAGCGAACAGGTACGGAAAATCATCGGACAGATTCCACCGCTACTGGTACGCAGCGGAATCGGCATAATCGGAACGATTGTTGCACTACTGCTGGCGGCGGCAGCATTCGTACCCTACCCCGAAACGATAGAAACCGACATCACATTGGTCGACACACAGGAAGAGCAAATTCTTGCCACCGGAGAACTGCCGTATGCCTGCATCACACAGGTAAATGCAAGCATGAAAGTGAAAATTGAACTGGAAGGATATACCAGCAAGGACTACGGCTATCTGCAAGGAACTGTCACAACTGTTTCTCCCCGGATAATCTGCCACAATGGACACAACTATTTCGGTTTTACGCTGACAATGGAAAAAGCTCCTTTCATGCAGAAAGGCATGAAAGGAAAAGCATCCATCATCTTGTCAGAGAAAACGCTGCTCAGAAGAATATGGGAATAAGCACAAAGTTCCCCGGTGCCGGCAGGTTATTCACTACTGCCCTACTTCAAACTTCACTTCGGTTCCTTTCAGAAGGGGGGAAGTGAACTTTACTTTAACCTGCCCCTCTCCTCCGGTAGTCTGTATATAGGCCAGCAAACGCCCGTGGTATACACGGTGACGGTTATCGGTATAATCACTCATGTCTCTGTTGTCAGAGCCTTCGAGCCCAAGCAAACGCGCCGGTCCTTCAACAGTACACGTGATTTCATTGTCGCCAAGTTTCACAATGGTACCTTCTTCGTCAACCACCTCCACGGTGATGTGTGCAGTGGCTCGGTCGCCGGACAAAGTTGTGCGGTCCGCAGTGGCACGGATGGCATAAGGACGGCCGGAAGTCCGGATGGAATAGCTTGACAAAGCATTTCCTTCTTTATCGCAACCCTCAGCACAAAGCTCGCCGGCCTGGAAAGGAATGTCCCAGTAGATGATACCGGTCTTTTCATCATAGGGTTTCATCTCGCCCACCACTTTTCCATTGAGCAACAAGCGTGCCTGCGGAGCATTGGTATAGCACACCACACGTATGTCTTGCACCTCGTCATAGTTCCAGATGTCCCATGCATCAGGCGAAAGGAATACACGCTCGGGATGCCTGGAATCGACATATACCGGATATGTTCCCACATAAGTGGTCGGATTATCACACCACAACGAAGCCCGGAAATACCCGCGTGGCTTGGGAAAGCTTCCGAAATCGAGCAAACCCGTGTACAAACCGCGGGACGGCCATCTGCCCGATTCACCCAGATAATCCGTACCGGTCCAGATGAACTGCCCGAAGATGAAGTCCTTGTCGCGGACGGCACACCAGGCATCGAGCCCGGAGCCCGTTTCACTTCCATAGATAATACGGTCCGGATAAGTGGCATGGTCTTGGTCGTAGCGGTTTTCCGTATAGTTATACCCCACCACATCCACAGCATCGGGATACTCCGTCTCGTTAGACATCACTACACCTGCCAAAGCTCCGGTCACGGGACGGGAAGTATCCACGGCGCGTACACAAGCAGCCAGGCGCTTGGCGATGACTCCGATACGCATGGCATCGGGAGCATCCGGCTTATAGCCCCCAAACATCGGCTGGTTGATTTTAGCTCCGTCAAGAACGGGGTGCGAATAGGGGTCGTTCGGATAATCCACTTCATTGCCGATGCTCCACAAAAAGATGCAGGTGTGGTTGCGGTCGCGACGTACCATATCGGTCACGTCCCGTTCTATCCATTCCTCGAAGAAATCGAAAGTACCGTCATAGCTTGGAGTACCTACATTCCAGCCCTGTACCCATTTGCGTTTCGGGAACTCCCATTCGTCAGAGACTTCGTCCATCACCAGGAAGCCCATGCGGTCACACAATTCATAAAGCACCGGAGCCTGCGGGTTGTGGCTCATACGGATGGCATTTACGCCAATTCCTTTCAAGTTTTTCAGACGGCGTTCCCATACTTCCGGCGGAACTACTGCTCCCAATACTCCGGCATCGTGGTGCAGGCATACGCCTTTCACCTTCATCCAGTTGCCGTTGAGGGCAAAGCCTTTGTCGGCATCAAACTTCAGCGTACGCAGTCCCACTTTGGTCTCACTGCCGTCAATGCGTTTGCCATTGGCAAGCAATTCGGTTTTCAATGTATACAGATACGGATTATCCAGATTCCAGCGATGGGGCTTGGACACTTTCAAGTCAAGGCTTTGCTTGGTAATGCCTTCTTTTCCATCGGCAACACGCACACGGCGCCAAGCCACCTGCTTTCCGGCTGCATCGTGCAGTGCAGCCGTCAGTTCCAGTTTGCCGGAAGTTGCCTTGTGCTTCTCCACCTCTACATCGACCGCAACGACAGCTTGCCTGTCTGTCAGCGAAGCGGCATGCCAGCCCACTCCCCATTGTGCGATATGCACATCGGGAGCAGCCACCAGCCATACATCGCGATAGATGCCCGAACCCGTATACCAGCGCGAATCGGCATAACGGCTGTGGTCTACACGTACAGCCAGCACATTGTCGCCTTCCTTCAGATAAGGGGTCATGTCGTAGAGGAACGATACATAGCCGTTGGGACGCTTGCCAAGCAGATGCCCGTTCAAGTAAACCTCGCTCCGGTTATAAACCCCTTCAAAATAGATATAATGCCGCATTGCATTGTCTTCGACCTTGAAGTGCTTGCGATACCAGCCTATCCCGCCCGGCAGGTATCCGGTGCAACTGGCCAGTGTGGGCGACAGTTGTCCCTCTATGGACCAGTCGTGCGGCAGCGCCAGCTTACGCCACTCGCCATCATCATAGTCAGTCCGGACAATGGCCGGATCGTCTGTCAGCCGGAACAGCCACCCGTCATTGAACTTTGTGGCATCGCCAAAGGAAACTTGCGCCCGCAACGGAGCCGAAACGAAAAGTGCCATCATGAAGACGGCTACCATTAACATTGCATTCTTCATATAAAAAACAGTTTATTTGAGGTTATAAACAACAGTAGTCACACTTTCCGACTCCAACAACACCGGACTGCCGCTTGCCACCGCAGACTCCTGCAAGTTCTTGCTGCCCGTGGTGGTATAGGTAGTAACCGACCGGGCTTCTGCTCCCCAGCCGATATGCGTTTCACCCAGACGCACGTTTCTGTCCGACGTATTTGTATAGACTGCCACAATCTTGTCTTTATCCGGAGAAATCCAGGCAGAGCCGAAGAAACTGCGCGTCTCGTTCAGCGTAAGCGCAATGCGCTTGTAGCCCGGACGAATGAAACGGCTGTAGTTACCAAGTACCCAGAGCGTCGGTGTGGCCTGATATGTTCCTTCTTGTTCTATGTCTCCATACTCGCCGCCGGAAGGCACCAATGAAATCAATAGGAAGCGGTTCTTATGCCCCCAGCGGGAAACGTCCATCGAGGTCCAGTAGCTCCATGAAGAAACGCCTGCCACCGTCAGGTCATTATGAATCACCTTCGACATATAGAGGGCAATGTCCATCTCCGAAGCTGCATCATAGCCCACAAACTCGGAAGAGCTATAGCCGTCGCCCAGCATGCTCCACTCACTTTGCCACACGTCGATATTATATTGCCCGGCAGCCTGTGCCAACTGCTTGCGCACGTTACGCATGCCGTCCCACGTACCGTCTGTCCAATAGCTGTGCCCGCAAATCAGGTTCTTCACGTGCGAAAGATTGCCCACATAAGCCGAAGAACCTTCCCTGAAGAAAGCACTAAGCACATTGCTGCGGCCGGCATCGCTCTTCGACTTGTAAAGATATTCCCAATCACCAGATTCTCCAAGCAGGATATCGGTAGACAAACCGGAAGCAGTCAGTGAAGCATCCAGCTCACGCGCCAGCGCCGCCACTTGGTCATTGGTCCAGCCACTGCCCTCCTGGCCATCCTCCCAATTGTATTGCGGCTCGTTGACGGGAGAGATATGGGTCACGTTGTAGCCCTCGCCTGCATAATGGGCAGCTACCTCAGCCATATATCGGGCAAAGTCATCGTAATGCTCCGTTTTTAAGTTGGAAGAAGCGCCTCGGGCAGAAAAGCCTTTCCCGTTATAAGTGTACTGTACAGGAGGCGTATTGCTGAAAAGAATGAAGTTGTTGCATCCCAATTCCTTGGCACGGCTCATGAAGTAGCGTTGCCCTTCGCAGCGGCTCCAGTCCAGTGTCAAGTCATCCTTCAGATAGGACTCTGCACGGCGCGATTTGTCCTCGATTCCGCTGGCATCTCCCTGCTGGGCACTGCCGCCCCCAAGGTTCACCCGCCATTGAGAAAGACCGATTCCTTTCGGTTTGCCGTCTGCAATTTCCGAGGAGAAGAGTAATTCCGTAATGCCTGCACGGCCCGAAGTCCACGACTTGCCGACAAAAGAGGGAGACCAGCAGTCCGATGCCCCGAAACCGGCAATCATCTGAAAAGTCTGTCCGGCATCCACCGTAACCAGTTTTTCCACACTGTTCGTTATATCCGGCTGTTCCGGTGTTTCAGGAGCACCGGATGTGGCAGATGAATCGTCACTGCAAGCCATCAGGGAAAGCAACAACGGAAGAGAATACAAATATTTTAGTTTCATATATAATTGGGTTAAAAAGGATGTCGCGGATAATCCTTAACAACTACCCGCGACAAAGATATAAAGACCTATTGATTATAATACCTGTAACTGTCTGTTTCTGATAGAAAGAGGATTAATTCCAGCCGGGGTTCTGCTCGATAGTGCCATTGGACATTGTAATTTCATACAAAGGAATGGGGAACACCATATCACGGCTCTCTATAAAGCTACGGCCTTTATCGCTTGCCTCACCCTGGTTATCCCACTCGAGAGCATCGCGGGTCGCTTCATCGGTATTCCACTTCACAAATGTCCCGTCAGGACCCATCAAGTTGCTGATCATCTTCTTTCCATTATCGTCAGTCCAACGGCGGATGTCATAGAGGCGGTTCTGCTCCCACGCCAGTTCCAGACGACGCTCCTGACGGATGGCTTTGCGGAGTTCACTGCCGCTTGCAGTCACATCTGCCAGTTCAACGCGGTTGCGCACCTCATTGAGGGCAGTACGGGCATCGGCATCCATAGACAGTTCGTTACAAGCCTCAGCATACATCAGCAGTACGTCGGCATAGCGCAGGATGCGGTGGTCCAAAGGAATCTTGTCTATGTTATATACCTCCGGGCGCTTCTCGATAGGCACAAAATACTTGCGTATGATACGTGCAGACTTATGCTCCGACGGGGTGATAATATAGCATTCGGGATCCCAACCATACTTCTCGATATAAGTATCGTAAAGAGCCATATTCTTGCTATTCTCCACAAACTCTTCGAAATTATCCTCACCGGCAATCTCTGTACATCCGGTCTTGATGATAGTCCAGCGAAGGCGTTCCGTGTCACCGGCATCGATATAGGCTTGTTCAAGGTTAGCGGTAGGCTGTCCCCAGGACCATCCGTCACCGGGGCCGCTACGTGCACCGGTAATCACGGTCAAGGCACCACCCAAGGCATACGTGCCATCGTACATGTATTGTACCTCAAACAAACTCTCTTCATTGTTATTATGGTCCACGCTCCATACATCACCGAAGTTCTCCATCAGCTTATACTCCTTAGAGTCGATTACCGCTTTCAATACATCATGTGCCTCCTGCCATTTCTCCTGATAGAGGTAGACCTTGCCTAACATTCCTCTGGCAGCACCGCTCGTGGCGCGTCCCAGTTCAGTGGAAGCATATTCACTGCGTTCGGGCAATACTGCGGCGGCAGCTTTCAAGTCATCCTCTATAAACTTATAGACCTCCTCGGTGGTGGAACGAGTAATGCCTTGTATTTCTTCGGGCAACATAAATCCCGTAATCAGAGGCACACCGCCAAAGTTTCTCACCAGTTCAAAATAGAAATAAGCACGCAAGAAGTGAGCCTCGGCTATAAAACGGTTTTTCAGTTCCTCGTTCAAAATAGTGGCCTGCGGTATGCGGTCAATAGCCACATTGCAACGCAAAATGCCTTTATAACGATATTGCCAGAAATTGGAAATGGCTCCGTTACTCTGCCCCGTACCCTGATAATGTGCCAAAGAAATATAGTCACTCTGGCTCTGTGTAGTATTTCCCATCCAGCCGTCATCGCTGCACATTTCAGAGAGCAGCCATACCGTATTGATGTTCCACCATCCACCGAAAGTGATGGCTTGGTAACAACCGGTAATAAATGACTGAATTTCATCCTCATTCTGGAAATAAGTATCCAAGTTCTGCTTTCCCCGCACTTCCTCATTCAAGAAGTCATCACAAGAAGCGAATGCCAGCGAGGTAATCAATGTCAATATTACGAATATCTGTTTCATATCTGTATCACGGATTAAAATTTAAAGTCAATGCCAAACAAGAAAGTACGCGGATTCGGATAAGCAATTCCGTCGATGCCTGTTTCAATCACACTGCCATCCATCAACGGGCGTTCGGGGTCCATGCCGGAATAGCCGGTAATAGTAAATGGGTTCTGTGCAGAGAACGAAATGCGCAAGTCTGCTCCGCCAACCAGTTTTTTGGGAAGCGTATACCCCAATTGCAACAGCTTGCAGCGCATATATGAACCGTCTTCTACAAAGAAGCTGGATACCCTGCTATAGTTCAAGTTCAAATCGGCATAGGATAATTGCGGAATGTCACTGCTTGTTCCTTCGCCGTGCCATGCCTTCTGCAAGGTGCCAGCCCAGACATTCTGTCCTCCCACACCGGAATACATCCCTTTGGTTTTGTTAAAGATGTCATTTCCGAACGTACCGTAAAAATTGGCCGTAAAGTCAATGCTCTTATAGGCGAAGCTCAAGTTCAGGCCAAGCATCAGGTCGGGGTAAGGATTACCTATCCAAGTTTTGTCTTTTTCATCCAACGTACCGTCATGATTCAAATCCTTGAAACGGATGTCACCCGGTTTTGCCTTGTCTTGCACCAATTTCCCGTTTTCATTGGTATGGGCATATACCTCATCCCAGTTCTGGAAAATGCCGTCTGCCACATAGCCATAGAAACGGGAAATCAAGCCACCGTCTTCGTTACGAATAATCTGGTCGCCATTGAACCCTCCGGTCAATACAGGACCATCACCGGAGAACTTCACAGCTTTGTTTTTTACAGTAGAAAGGTTCACTCCTACATTATACTTGAAGTCCTTGGCTATCTGGTCATGCCAATTCAAACTCAATTCCCAGCCACTTGCTTTCATGCTACCGATATTCATCCAAACCTTACTGTTCCAACTCGGGTAACCGATGGCAAATAGATTCTGCTTCTCATAAAGCATGTCTTTGGACTTCTTCTGGAAGTACTCGAAAGTTACATCCAGGCGAGAGCCTATAAATGACATATCTACACCTACGTTCCAATCTTCCACAGTTTCCCACATCAGCGTATTGTTACCGACATTTGATACCATAGTACCAGTCACACGATTGGGATTTGCACCAAGCACATAATCGGCTTGTCCAAGCAAAGTCAAAGTTGCATCGTTGCTGATGCCTTGATTTCCGACACGTCCCCAGCCGCCGCGCAACTTCAAATTGTCGAAGACTTGCTGTTCTTTCATAAAGCCTTCGTTTATAATACGCCAGGAGGCTGATACGGCAGGGAAGAGGGCATATTTATTTCCAACGGGGAAACGTGAAGAGCCATCCACACGCAAAGAGGCTGTCAGATAATAACGGTCATTGTAATTATACATCACACGTCCCAGATAAGAAATCAACGAATTATAAGAAGTTTCACCCTCTCCCTTCTGATTGGTCGTACCGGCATTCACTTCATGCAAGAGGTCCATGTTGTTGGGGACATCATCACGTGAAGCCTTGGTGTTGAACCAAGCACTCCGCTCAGCGGTAAAACCTGCCATTACATTAATACTATGCTTTTCGGCAAAGGTATCCATATATGTAACCGTATTCGTCCAGTTCCAGTCGAGCCATTCTTGAGACTGGCGGGAAACATTGCTCAACGTAGACTGCTCCAAAGCATTGATATAAAATTCCGGTGTAAAACCGTCTGAACGGCGATAATGTGCATTGGCTGCAAACTGAGTGCGCAGAGTCAACTTCTGAATCGGATTCACCTGCAAGTAACTGTTCAAGATAGCTCCCATCTCGCGTGAATGGCCATTCTGACGAGCCACATTTGCCACCGGGTTCCATTCCTGATTATTGTAAGAGCGCTGGTAATTATTGAATTCATTATCTCCCCACTGGTCTTCCGGTTTGAAAACGGGAGTAGTAGGATCCATGGACATGGCAGCAGAGAACAAATTGGGAGTATCATCCCACGATTCCATACGCGGAGCAACATCAAAACCCATCTTCACATACTTGTTGAATGTGTATTCCGTATTGAGTCGAATGTTCAGCTTGTCCCAATAACCATAATCATACTGTGAATTATTGCGGAAATAACCCAGACTAAGACTATAAACCAACTTGTCCGAACCTCCGGATACGCCGAGTGAATAATTCTGCACCAAAGCAGTCTTGTTCACCACTTCGTTCCACCAGTCTGTACCACCCGGATTGACAGTCGCACCGGTATCGTTCCACTGGGACTGTTGAGTTCCATCATTGGTGAAGCGTGTATTGAAGACCTCCTTATATTCGGCCACCCCTGCAACAGAAGGTTTGGCTATCGTCTGGAATCCGGCAGAAGCACTAAAGCTGATATTTGTTTTCCCTGCGATACCTCTTTTGGTCGTAATCAAAATAACGCCGTTAGAAGCGCGCGTACCATAGATGGCAGCGGCCGAAGCATCTTTCAATACTTCCATGGACTTGATATCGTTGCTATTCAAGAAATTGATATTATCCCCGACCGGCATACCGTCTACCACATAAAGAGGGGCTGTCTTATTTACCGTAGTGACACCACGAATCATAACTTTCGGAGTGGCACCCGGACCACCACCGCCAATCACCTGCACACCGTTTACCTTGCCCTGCAAGGCATCCATGGCATTGCCGGTCACTGTTTCTGTGATTTGCTCACCCCTCACGGTAGAGATGGAGCTTGTCAGGTCACTCTTCTTCACCGTACCGTAACCGATAACCACCACTTCGTCCAGCAACTCTGTAGCCTCTTTCAATACTACGTTGATAACCGTCCGTCCGCCAACAGGTATCTCTTGCGCCTCATAACCGATGGTAGAAAATACAAGTACAGCATTGGACGGCACATTTGCTATTGAATAGTCACCGTCTATACCGGTAATGGTACCTGTACCGGTACCCTTTATCTGTACCGTCGCACCAATCAGCGGCTCCTTGTCGGAGGCTGAAGTCACAACACCCTTCACTGTGGTCTGGGCGTAGCCGCAAAGGCTAATCAATGCCAGACACAATAATAATATTTGCTTTTTCATATTGTTCAGTCTAATGTTACTTATTAATTGGCAGGGACTAACTTTGCACGTCCCAAATGGGCATCAAATACCAGTTTATAATTACCGGTGACATTGACAGCCGGTTTCACCCAGTTATCCCCTACCCAGTTTTTCGGTTCCACTTTCTCTCTCCATTCAGGGTTGACTACATTTCCGTAATAGCCCATGATTTCAGGATTGGCTGCATCATCGGCACGCCAGGTACAATAGTTCCACCAGCCGTCATGATGCCAGTTGTGTATCACAAAGTTCATCGTTGTGCCGGCCTCCAGGAACAGAGGAGTTTCCAATGTGTAGAGATGCGGATTCGTGGTATCCTGCGTAAAGCGCTGGATTTCTTTCGGACCGCTCGTCATATAACCGAAATAGAACTCTTGCAACCAAGAGCCACCGTCTCCCCACGTATCAAAGCTGATTGAACCGAATTCATGCGGCACCGGGTCAATGGCTTCAGCGATTGAGTACGTTTTCACGGCATAGCTGCCTTCCTTCACATCGAATGTAATCTCGTAGTAAACGTTCGCCTGTTCCAATACAATCGGTTTGGCCGATTCCGGGTCGTCCGTCAGTTTGCTACTGTCTTCCGGATCCAGTCCGAAGCAGATCGGAGTGAAATCGCTCTTCTGTGGCAAGAAGAAAATTCCGGTACCGGCTTTCTGATTATAATAGTTGGCTTTATACTGATAGGGAGCCGTATGAGTGATTACCATCGGTACACCGAATACGTCACTGTTCAGTTCCTCTGCCGTAGCCACATCTGCCAGATACATCTTGGAGAAGTCGGGCATTTCGGACACCTTGAGCACACACGTTGTGACTGTTTCATTTTCCCTTGCATCAACGGCTGTAAGGGTCACGTTGTAGCTCTTCACCTCGTTCGGCAGGGCTATCTTCTCGGTAAAAGTCAAAGTGCTTTGCCCGTCGGCAGCATCCACACGGCGTTTGTCAAATCCGTCGATACCAGGAATGTCGATGATAACATAATCCAGTATACGGTCGTCTGTCACCGTAAAGCTGAGTTTGTACTTTGTCTCGCTCTTCATCAGTACGGTTACTTCTTTGTCGGGAGCCACCGTGAAAACCGGCTTTGCAAAGTCACCGTCCATTGTCACCAGTACATCCTGCGAGACGCTACGCCCACCGACATCGGTCACCGTCACCTTCACCGTGAAACGCTCGCCAATCTCATCTCTTTTGATGTCGTAATAGTAACTCAACTCATACTCTGTCTGAGGAGCGCCATAGATTTCTATCAAGTCGATGGTCTTGTTCAAATAAAGGTCCGCACATTGCAGATTGACGGATACAATTCCATCCTTGTCGGCTAAAGAACCTTCGATGGTAAACCGATGGCCGGCACCGGATTCAATATGATCCGTCACCAACGCCATTGTCGGACTCTGCCCATCTACATCAGGGTATCCGTCGTCGTCACTACATCCGGTAGTCCATAAAGCCAGCGATAACAACGCCAAGAAAGTGGCGCTAAAGAAATGCTTCTTCATAAATATTATTATTAAAGTTAAACAAAAAAGTACACTTTGCTCCGATTCTTAATAATCGAGGATGCAAACTTATGCCTATTTCCATTTCAATAGCTGTACAAATCTTGCAGAGAAGGCATACAAATCTGTCAATGCACGATTTGTGCATATCATCTAAAGATTTTATTCATACTTTTGACCTACGCAATGAAAAAACGACTCATTATGAAGAAGATACTGCTTCCCTTTTTCCTATGTCTGCCACTCCTACTATCCGCACAACCATATATCATAAAACATCTGAGCATCCGTGAAGGGCTGTCCAACAACCACGTTGTAAGCATAGCACAAGACAAACGGGGCTCTCTATGGTTTGCCACAGAAGAAGGATTGAACAAGTTTGACGGAATACGTTTCCTTGCCTATTATAAAGAGGAGATGACCGGCAAACAAAGTATCACCGGCAATGAGTTGAACTGCCTGCTGGACGATCCCATTGACTCCATCCTATGGATAGGGACCCAACGTGCCGGAATCAATGCATATAATTATGCCGACGATTCATTCATCACTTACAGGCACGACGAGAACGACCCGGAAAGCCTGATTACGGATGACATTACCAAAATCATTGCCGCCTCCGACGGCAACCTCTGGGTTTGTACTTATTGGAAAGGTGTGGAGTACTTTGACAAGCAGACCGGCAAATTCACCCATTACAATACCGAAACCGTGGCAGGTTTTGCAAGTAACCACATCTGGTCTGCCATAGACGGAGACAACGACCTCCTTTATATCGGGCATGTGGACCGGGGCTTCAGCATACTTTCCTTAAAAGACAAAACGATTAAGAACTTTGTACATGAACCTCAAAATCCAAACAGCCTGCCCGGTAACGAAGTGACATGTGTCTACAAAGACAAAAGTGGGAACATCTGGATAGGAACCGACAGAGGAGTAGTGCTGTTCAACCCGGAGGCAGAAAACTTCATTCCTTTCGATGACAGCACGAACTGCATTTCACACCGTGTATATGACATACGTCAACTGGATGACAACAGGCTCTGGATTGCTATGGAGTTTGGCGGCATTGCCGTAGTGGATTTGTCACAGCAACTTTTCCGTTCGTCAAACCGGATTCATTCACTATCCATCCGAGAGGGAGACAACGAATACGGATTGTCCAATTCCAGTATCCGCTGCCTGGTTCAGGACTCCTTCGGTAATGTATGGGCAGGTTCCTGGGGAGGCGGCATCAACTTCATAAAGCGCGAACCGGCACTTTTCAACACTTATAAATATTCTCCTTTTCCATCCGCCAACAACAGCCTGAACAGCAAAATAGCCTCCGGCATCTGTATGGACAAAGCCGGTAACCTCTGGATAGGAACAGATGGAGGAGGAATCAACGTATTCAACAAAGGAAAGCGGACAGCTATATACAATGCTGAAAACAAGAAAATCAGAAGCAATACGATACAAGCAGCCTTATGCGACTCGAAAGGAAGATTATGGTTCGGACTTTTTTATGGAGGAATAGCCTACTACAACCCCAGAAGCCAAAACTTCCGGCAGATTCTCTCCGAAGACAAGTCACGCACTGACGTACGCTCCTTTCATGAAGACAAGCAGGGAAACATTTGGGTCGGGACCAGCGAAGGTGTATACCTTATAGATGGCGACAGCAAAACAATCAAGGCACACTACAACCTGGAAAACAATCTGGCCCGCTGTGTACTCAAGGATTCCGAAGAGCAAGTATGGGTAGGCTTTTTCGGGGGAGGCCTGGGGCTCTATGACTCCCAACTCCAAAGTATCCGGCTCTTCAACGTCCTGGCCAAGTTTCCTTCAAATACCATCAATGCCCTCTACGAAGACAGCAGAAAGAGATTGTGGGTGGCTACGGGTGAAGGTCTGGTGTGCTTCCCCTCACTGACAGACAGCAACTACAAAGTATACCAGCGTGAAAGCGGACTGGCAAATACCCACATACAAGCCATCAGTGAGGACAAGACAGGCAATATTTGGGTGAGCACCAACAAAGGTATCAGTTGCCTTGTGGACAACAAAGACATTTTCTATAACTACGACCATCACGACAACCTCCCCATGGGGAGCTTCAGCCGGGGCAGCGTAGCCTACGGGCAAGACGGAAACTTTTACTTCGGCTCCATAAACGGTCTATGCTGCTTCAACCCGGAAATTGTGTTGCAGGAACGCAAGTCACCGCCCGCATTCATCACCAACATTGAAATTACAGACCCGCTGAACAAGCCGGAAAAGGGACAAAATACCATTGCTCTAAACGGGCAGAAGAGCATACAGTTGAAATATACACAGAATAGTTTCAGCATCCGGTTCAACATCCAGAACTATGCGCTGGTCAACCAAGTGGAATATGCCTATATGCTGAAAGGACTCGAGAACTCCTGGTATACGCTTACAGACCCCAACAATGTCACCTTCCGCAATCTTCCTCCCGGAAAATACCAGTTCCAGGTGAAAACACGGATGCGCAACCAAGAATGGTCGGACGAGGCCACCTCGCTGGACATCCGCATCGCCCCACCCCTTTGGCTCACTTGGTGGGCAAAATCATTCTATATCCTGCTGTCCCTTACCATCCTTTTCTCCATATTCTATGCCTACAAGAAAAGATTGGATGCTGAAGCGCTGTATCAGCTGGAGAAGCAAAGCCACAAACACGAGCAGGAACTGAACAACGAGCGCCTGCGCTTCTACACCAACATCACCCATGAACTGCGCACCCCGCTGACGCTGATACTGGGTCCGCTGGAAGACATACAGAAAAGCGAGACACTATCCACCAAGGACGCACAGAAGATATCCGTCATCCACCAAAGCGCCATCCGGTTGCTGAACCTCATCAACCAGATACTGGAAAGACCGAGACACAGAACAAGAAACTCTGCGTGAGCCGGGACAACCTCGTACCACTTATCCGAGAGATTGGCCTGAAGTACAAGGAACTGAACCGAAAGCCAGCCGTCGACATCCGGCTGATGGTGGAGGACGAGCATATATCTATATACTTCGACATGGAAATTATCCATACCATCCTGGACAATCTGATATCCAATGCCCTGAAGTATACGGAAAAAGGCAGCATCACCATAAGCATCCGGCAGGTGAAGCGTGCCGAAGTGAACTATACGGAAATCCGGATCAGCGACACAGGCTACGGCATCAAACCTGAAGCCCTGTCCCACATATTCGACCGTTACTATCAGGAAGGCGGCAAGCACCAGGCTTCGGGCACCGGCATCGGACTTTCACTGGTGAAGAACCTCGTCGCCCTGCACGAAGGAGAGATATGCGTAGAAAGTGCCCCCAACCAAGGCAGCACTTTCTGTGTCAGCCTGCTCACCGACAATACTTACCCGCATGCGTTGCATGCCGATTCGCAAGAAAAGGAAAACATCCCCCAGCATGCAGAAGAAGCACAAGCCAATGAAACGCCATCCAGCGACAAGCCCATACTGCTGATAGTGGAAGACAATCCGGACATCAGTGACTATATAGCCGAGTCCTTTTCCGAGAACTTTGAAGTAAAAACTGCCGCCAACGGGAAACTGGGCATGGATAGTGCTCTGAAGGAAATACCGGACATCATCGTCAGTGACATCATGATGCCGGTGATGGACGGCAACGAAATGTGCCGCGAACTGAAGAAAGATGTGCGTACCAGCCACATACCCATCATACTGCTGACAGCCAAAGATTCACTGCGCGACAAAGAGGAAGGCTACCAAGTAGGTGCAGACTCCTACCTTACCAAGCCGTTCAGCGCCAGCCTGCTGCACAGCCGCATAGAGAACCTGCTCCAGTCACGGCGCAACCTGGCAAAGCATTTCAGCGTCAATGCCGCCATCAACGACAAAGCAGCCGTCGTCACGGAATCACTCAATAAACTGGACAACGAGTTCATCCGGAAAATAAACCTACTGATAGAGGAACGGCTGTCTTCAGATAAAATAGACATCGGTTACCTCTCGGACAAGATGTGCATGAGCAGCTCCACGCTCTACCGTAAGATGAAAGCCCTTACCGGACTTTCCACCAATGAATATGTCCGCAAAATAAGGATGAAGTATGCCGAGCAATATCTGTTGGAAGGTAAATACAACATCTCGGAAATAGCTTTCAAGGTAGGCATCAATAATCTGTTCTACTTCCGTCAATGCTTCAAGGAGGAATTCGGCTGCATACCTTCGGAGTATCTGAAAAAGCTGAAGGCAAATGCAAAATAAACCACTTGGGGCTACTGCTGTTTCCGCTTGCTGGAACCGGCGCTATGTATAAATCCACACATAGTTTTACAAGTGATTCGTTGTTTTTTGTAATTTTGCCCCGCAAAGTACATTTGCTTATTGAAAGATTCATTCCATACAACATCAGTTCATAATGAAAAAGATCTTATTGTTCATCCTCATTTTAATCTGTGTCGGTCATGTTTCTTGCATTCATGATGATCTGAAGATGACTCCACTGTTTTCTTATTCAGACGTTGTGGGTTCGTTTGTGGTTATGCAGGTTAAGGGTGACTCCATTCCTGACGTATTTACAGTAGGTTCGAAATTGATTTTCCGTTCGGATGGTACGTGTACTACCGCTTTTGACAACGAACAATTCTGGAAATTGGAAGATGGCCGTGTATATACATACGACGAGAATCGTTCCCAAGCATTACATGTCTACCAATTAATCGGTAATGATGACTTGGAATACTGGGTGTATTGTCTTGGGGGCAATCAAAATTCTTCGCTAATACTCACCTTGAAGTTGCAAAAGTCCGGTCTGCCTATTCCTTAATGCATCCTACAAATTTAGTTTTCATATTCCCCTCCTTTTATTGCCGGTGCAATCCATGTCTCGAAAAGGAGATTAAGCTATTGTATCTCCGCCTCTATTTTTTTTATCCTCTCCAGCGTATTGCCCGCCTCCATGGAAGGAAATACTTGAAGCACCCGTTGCAGATAAGTCTTTGCCTTGCCATAGCCATTGGTAAGTACATCCGACAAGCCGTTACGGTAGCGGGCATACTGCATCCGTGTAGGGGAAGGTATCTTCTTGAAATCATCATCGAGCTTCTTCTTTTCCTTTTCAGCCTGAAGGTAGAAATAATTCCCTAAAAAGATATTTGCCTGCAAGTTATCACCATCGAGCATCAATACTTTCTCGTAGGTTTTCAGGGCATCCTTCTCTTTTCCACGCATCATTTCCATCTCGGCACAGGAAACAAGGGCAGGTACATCTTCGGGATGACGTTGCAAGAACTCCTTATAGAAAAGGTAGGCTTTGTCGTAATTCCGCATTTCCTTGTAATGGATAGCCAATTCATTGGCCAGACGGGGAGCTACCGCGCTATTCTTATCCACATTAGCCCAATAAAACATTTCTGTCCGGTCCACACCGGCATCTGCCGACTGACGGAACAAACTTACGGCATAATCGTCCTTGCCTTCGGACAATGCTTCGGAAACTTTCTGTAACAGTTCATCTGCCGACTGCGCAGAAACAGGCAAAGGCAACATTAGAAACAAAGAGAAAAGTAACGTTAAGAATTTCATTTTTTAAGTATATAATTAAAGTTTTCTCTACCAAAGTTGCAACTTAGTAAATGACAAGCCACTTAGTTTCAACGATTAAAAGAGAGAACTGTGATGCATACAAAAATAGTTGATTTTAGCGAGATAGGAAATGTTTTGAGTGTTAAAAGCGATTAACCATATAAGACATCAAGGATCACTAAGCGTTGTTGTCTCATCTTTTCTTATGTTAACAGTTCTGAGTATAAAAATAGTCAACAACAGGTTGGTGAATGTTTATAATTGCCCACAAATAATACAAATTCGACCTATTTTGATTATTTCTGAACCTTCGTGCCAGAAGCATACGCTAATTTTGTGATTAGTGATAAATACAATTGAATAATCAAATAATTATTATCTGTAAAGCTATGAAATACTTTTCAATTTCAATGATGCTGCTCATAATTGCTTCGATGATATCATGTTCCTCGAAGGACGATGAGCTGAAAGAACTTCCACCTCTTCCGAACGAACCGGAGACAGAGCAACCGAATCCCATTCCCGGTTCTACCGATAAAATAGTTGTCGGTTATGTCACATCCTGGTCAAACCATGAGGTAAAGCCGGAATATGTTACTCACATCAATTATGCTTTCGGGCATGTGCAGGGAACATTCCGTAGTGTAGGAATCTCCAATGAGGAACGGCTGAAATCGGTTGTCGCCTTAAAGAAACAAGCCTCCCACCTGAAGGTACTCTTGTCGATAGGAGGTTGGGGCAGTGGCAACTTCAGCGAGATGGCAGCAGATGCCGACAATCGCCTCGCCTTTGCTGCCGACTGCAAGCGTGTGATCGATGAGTTTGGTCTCGACGGTATCGATATAGACTGGGAATTTCCTACGAGTAGCGCGGCAGACATTTCTTCGTCCCCCGACGACACCCGCAACTACAACCTGATGATGCGCGACATTCGTCAGGCTATAGGCAACGACAAGCTTCTGACACTCGCAACGGTATGCTCTGCCGACTACATCGATTTTGAAGGCATTATGCCCTATGTCGACTTTGTCAACATCATGGCATACGACATGGAGAATCCTCCTAAGCACAATGCCCCCCTGTATCAGTCTTCAAAATTTCCCGGATGGTTTAACTGCGACATGGCGGTCAAGGCGCACCGTGCCAAGGGAGTGCCCGCATCGAAGCTTGTGCTCGGTATGCCTTTCTATGGCCACGGAACCGATATCTACGACCACTCCACAGACTTCAAGAATGTAAAGGTACCCTCGGGGTACACCAACTGTTGGGACGATGAGGCAAAGGTTCCTTATGTGACCGACAAGAATGGACGTTTTGTCCTCAGCTACGACAACACCCGTTCAATAGGTTTGAAATGTGACTACATTCTCGAAAACGAACTTCTCGGCGCCATGTTTTGGGACGATGCGGGCGATGACAGCAACCATACACTTCACAAGACTATAGCCAATAAACTTTTTGTAAAATCTAACTGACAACGATATATACATATCAGTAGATATTTTAAAAGGAATAATGTTTTCAGGTAAAAGAAATGAGGCTGTCTAACAACTAAAAAGTTAGACAGCCTCTTTTTTATGCAACTTTTGAGGTCTTCTGTGTGTATACAATGTTCAAATTGACACCCCCTCTTAGCTTCGACACGACCTCAAACGGCTGGCCAGAGTTAATACGACCGGTTTTCTTATGTTATGGGTGAGTAAGCGGCATACGTTTGACGAATGATGTATTTTCAACCTTCTTGATAGTTTTTAAACCTGCGTGATATTAAAGCGTTTTTTAAACCTCAAATGTTATTTTTTACCCATTATTGGAAAGATTCCTTAATACATTTGCGAAAATTCTAATACTAATGTTTTTATTTAATTCAATGCTAATGGGAAAGTTTTGCAGATTACATCTCCTTGTGTTAGCTTTATTGCTACCGGGAGTGTCCTTCGCACAAAATCTTTTAAAAGTGCAAGGTTGTGTTACTGACGAGCAGAACGAGCCACTTATCGGGGCTACCGTGCAGACTAAAGACAAGTCGAAAGGCACGATAACAGATAGCAGTGGTAACTATGTTTTGTCGGGAGTTCCCAAGGGTTCAACCTTGGTGTTTTCGTATGTCGGCTACAAGTCGAAAGAAGTAAAGGCAACATCAACTCCTCTCAATGTTGTCATGGAATCGGATGATGAGATGCTCGAAGAAGTGGTTGTCATCGGCTATGGCCAGCAGCGTAAGGTGACGCTGACGGGTTCTGTCTCCAACGTGGGTGGTAAGGAACTTCTCAAATCGCCGGCCGCATCACTTGGTAACACCCTTTCGGGTAAGCTGCCAGGTCTCCAGTCGGTGCAGTACACCGGTGTTCCTGGAGCCGACGACCCTGTCATCCGCATCCGTGGTGTCGGTTCGTTCAACAGCGCCGAGCCTCTCGTGCTTGTCGATGGTGTCGAGCGTGAGTTCAGCCAAATAGACCCGAACGAGGTGCAGGATATTTCTATTCTTAAGGATGCTTCCGCTACGGCTGTGTTCGGTGTACGTGGTGCCAACGGTGTTATCCTCGTTACAACTCGCCGCGGTGAAGTAGGTAAACCTACCATCACACTGACAACTTCAGTAGGTCTTCAGCAGATTTCCAAATTCCTTGAGCCGGCAAACTCCTACGAGTATGCAACAGCTTATAATCATGCTCAGGAAGTGGAAGGAGTAGCCGAAGACGGATGGAAGTTCTCGAAGGAAGCTATACAACACTGGAAAGACATGGATATGCCCACCGTTTATCCAAGTACCAACTGGTTCAAGTACTTGATGAACGACCACGCATGGCAGGAACAATATAATATCAATGTGTCGGGTGGTACTGAACGTGCCCGCTATTTCGTTTCTGTCGGCATGCTCAATCAAAACGGTCTTTTCAAAACCTTCGACCAAGGTGATGACGCAAACTTCAAATATCGCCGTTACAACTTCCGTGCCAACCTCGATGTAGATTTCTCTAAGCTGAGTACGCTTTCTATCGGCATCGGTGGACGCATTGGCAGACGAAACTCTATCGGTAATGGTGAGTATAACGGTCAGTCTGGTGTCTTTGGTGTTGAGGGTCTTCTCAACAATGGTACGCCAATGTCAGGCTACGGTCTCGACAGTGAGGGACGTCGCATTGTTTCCGACCCTGATCTCGTTGGCGCAGTTGGCTCCGATGGTCTCGGTCTTATATACCAGCACGGTTATACTATTCAGCGCCAGAGTGTTGTAAACCTCGACCTTCAGTACAAGCTCAAGCTCGACTTTATCACCAAGGGTCTTGATTTCCGTATCAAAGGTTCCTATAACTCTGACTATACACAGCAGAAGTCACGTACTACCAGCGGTGGTATCAGCTACAAGGCCACCATCGCTAAGGGTGAATATAGTGAAGACGGTTCTCCGAAGATTGTCTATGTCCGTCAAGGCGACTCATGGCCTCTTGGCTACAGTGAGTCCAAATGGGGAGGTAGAAACTGGTATGCAGAGGCGAGCCTCAACTATGCCCGCAAGTTCGGTGACCACAATTTCAGTGCACTCGTTCTTTATAATGAATCTAAAAACTACTATCCGGGCGGTGTCTACAATTCTATCCCCCGTGGTTATGTAGGTATGGTGGGACGTGTCACCTACGACTACCAGACCAAGTATATGATAGACCTCAACATGGGCTATAACGGTTCTGAGAACTTCGCCAAAGGTAAGCGTTTTGGCTTTTTCCCTTCTGCTTCTCTCGGCTGGATAATCTCTTCTGAAAAATTCTGGGAGCCTATCCGTAACGTTGTTTCCTATTTCAAACTTCGCGGTTCTATCGGTAAGGTAGGTAATGACCAGGGTGTTGGCCGTTTCCTCTATCTGCCCGGCACATGGCAGTTCTATACCAACAATGGTGGCGCATGGTGGACCAATGACCGTACAGGTAACTTCGGTACCAACAACGGTTCGTTCATGCCTGGTGCACGCGAATCCAGCAACGGTAACCCCGATGTTACTTGGGAAACAGCCACCAAGCAGAACTATGGTGTCGACGTACGCTTCTTTGGAGATCGCTTGAGCCTCGGTGTCGACCTTTTCTGGGAAGACCGCAAGAACATCCTCGTTTCCAACGAAACGACTATCGCAGGTATTTCCGCTCTTAAGCCCAACTCCATCAACTTCGGCCGTGTCAAGAACCATGGTTATGAAGTGACCCTACGCTGGGCCGATAAGATAGGTAAAGTGAACTACTCGGTAGCTCCTACGTTCGCTTTCGCACGCAACAAGGTTGTGGAAATGGCAGAAGTGAAGAAGGAATTCCCACACATGTACCGTACAGGTCACCCTGTAGGCCAGCCTTTCGGCTACGACTTCTTTGAGTTCTATGTTCCCGGTGAAACCGAAAAGCGCTACAAGGAAGTTTACGGTGTTGACATGCCGGACCAGCAGATTACATTACGTCCTGGTGACAGCGTATTCGTTGACCTCACAGGTGACGGCAAGGTGGATGCCAACGATGTACATGCTATCGGCTACAGCGATATTCCTGAGTACACCGGTAGCGTAAACGCAACGCTCAACTGGAAGGGCCTCGACTTCTCCATGACTTGGGTAGGTGCCACTCACGTCAACCGTCAGCTCAGTTCTTTCTATACTCCGGCCTTCGGTACAGGTAACCAGTCAATGCTCAACAAATGGGTCTATGACAATTCTTGGACCGAGGATACCCCCGGTGCCTGCCTGCCACGTATCTCTCTTGAGAAATCGGCACGCGAGCATAACGGTTCACTTTCAGACCCATGGATGGTCGATGCATCGTATATCCGTCTGAAGAACCTTGAGATTGGTTATTCGTTCCACATACCCGGTGTGCCCATCAACAGCATCCGCGTTTATGCCAATGGTTATAACCTCCTTACTTTCACGAGTTTCAAGGCCAATGACCCGGAGGCGCAAGCCGGCTATGGTAGCACGCGTTATCCTATGACACGTGTTTATAACTTCGGTATCAACTTTAATTTCTAACATTCAAGACCATGAATCTTATAGAGAAACTCAAAATAAAAACTGTTGCTATTATATGTGTAGCCGGTACCATGATAGGGATGGGTTCGCTGAGCTCCTGTGTCGATGAGATCAACTTCGGAAATGGTTTCCTCGACAAGCAGCCGGGTGTCGACGTAACCGTAGACACCATCTTTGTCAAGGGAGAGAATGCAAAGCGTTTCCTCTGGCACATGTACGGTGCCATGCACAACCCTTTCACCTATACAGGTGCAGTATGGTATTCCCACCCCGATGCTCTTACAGATATTTGTCAGTCGTACTGCGGATGGCACAATCTCGGAAAGTATTACGGTGGTGACCTCACCGAGACCGACCAGGATAACGGCGGTTTCGTCAAGTTCCCCTTCATTGCCAACGGTGACGGCAATAACCGCGCAGGTATCTGGCGTACCATCCGTGAGGGTTGGATCTTCATCGAGAACATCGATCGTGTTCCCGACTTGAGTGAATCAGAGAAGAGCCAGCTCCGTGGTGAGGTGTATGTCATCATGGCATCGCGCTATCTCGATGCTTTCCGCAACTTCGGAGGTCTTCCAAAAGTTGACCGTTCATTCTTGGCTGCTGATGTTGTAGATGGCAGGCGCATGGGCGTAATCGAGACAGCCGAGTTCATCGACGGGCTTATCCAAGCCGCCATCGACGAGCCGGGTCTTCCTTTCTTTGTGCAGGATCAGGCCACCAACTCCGGACGTCTGACCAAAGGTTCAGCCTATGGTCTGCGTGTAAGGCTGTGGAACTTCGTGGCTTCGCCTCTGTTTAACAGTGACAAACCTTATCTTGAATTCACTCGCAACGAGGAGAATCAAGACCTCAACCAGGTATGGACCGGCGGTTACAAGTCCGAACTTTGGCAGAAAGCGCTAAAAGCTTGTGAGGATTTCTTCCAAGCCAACAGCGCCAACGGCAACTATTTTGCCCTTGTACAGCCCACCGGTGACAGTGAGCAAGACTATTGCAACGCTTTCCGTGCCGCCTACTGGTTCCGTGGCAACAGTGAGAAGGTGATTGAAGTTCATGCCGGTCCGGGTACAAACGCTTGGAATGGTGACTGGAACGTAGAAGGTATGGATGAGTTCGGTATGGCTCTCTTCACCCTCGAATATATGGAAATGTTTGGTATGGCAGACGGTCGAAACTTCCCTTACGACAATGTGTTCAATACCGATAACCCCAACAACGTAGACATCTTTGTCAACCGTGACCCACGTCTCTACGAGACAATGGTGGTGAATCGCAACAATCTTGTCGAGCAATATCAGGGGCTTTCGAGCACCGAGATGTGGCAAGGCGGCAATGTCGACCAGACTTTCAATCCTGCTGTTACCGACAATCCATGGTCTACCCGTATGAAACTGTTCAAGTATCTCCGCGACAACGGCTATGCAGCATACTATCCGACCAACTTTGCTTATCTGCGTATGGCTGACATTCACCTTTGCTACGCTGAGGCACTCGCACAGACTGGCAATCTGCAAAAAGCCTGCGACGAAATGAATAAGGTGCGCGCACGCGTAGGTCTTGGCAAGGTAGAGGTTATGAATCCAGAGCTCAACCTGACTACCAACAAGGATAACTTCATCGAGCAGCTCCTTAAGGAACGTGCCTGTGAGTTTGGTTATGAAGACTCCCGCTGGTATGACCTCATCCGCTACAAGAGATCCGACATATTCAAGAAACAGGTACACCAACTGCGTGTATGGCGCAAGGATGCCAACGGCAAGAAGATGGATCCCGCCGACTACAATGGCAACACGAGCCTCGAGCCCGGTGAGCCTTGGCCGAACTGCATCTATGAGAAGATACCTTGTACCAACAATATCCGCGTATGGTGGGATACAGACAACCAGGCGAGCAAATGGACCGACAAATGGTATCTCTCTCCTATTTCACGTGATGAGATCAACAAGGGCTATGGCCTGAACCAGAACCCAGGTTGGTAATCCAGATTTTAAATATCAATAAGACTTGTAAAATATGAATATAAATAGAATGTTGATGCTTGCGACCGCTGTTGCTTCTCTCACGGCAAATGCGCAGGTAAAACTCAACGATAAGAATGCAAATGCCTATGACTTGGGTTACGGCGTGGAAATAAGCAATTTCCTCAGCACCGCTTCCGCAACCACAATCACAGGCGAAGAATTGCAGCAGACTTCGGCAACTAACCTTGCCCAGGCCCTCTATGGACGTCTGCCAGGCCTCACGGCTCTATCGCAAGGCGGCTTCTCGGGCGACGAAAATAAGGGTGCATCATTTAATATTCGTGGCTATCACACGCTTAACGATAAAAGCATTCTCATCCTCGTCGATGGCTACGAGCGTCCCATCGACCGCCTCAGTGTAGAGGAAGTGGAGAGCGTTACCATCCTCAAGGATGCTGCTGCTACGGCACTTCTTGGCCATGAGGGTGTCAATGGTGCTATACTTGTGAAGACAAAGCGTGGCGTTGAAGGCAAGACACACGTCAAGGTGGACTACAGCCATAAGTTCCAGTTCAGTCCTGAATTCGCAGACATGGTAGACGGTTACGGATATGCCAATGCTTTCAACCATGCCCGCCACAACGACGGACTCTCTGTCGCATACACCGAGCAGGAGCTTAACCTCTTCAAAGACGGTTCTGACCCGTACTTCTATCCTAACGTGAACTGGCGCGACCTTACTTTCAAGAACACTGCCGAGGAAGACCATGCATACGTTTCGGTGTACGGAGGCACGAACAAAGTGAAATACTACACCAATATCGATTATGTCGATGTGCGCGGTGCCCTCAAAGACACCAAGCAGGCAGACTACAATGCGCAGCTGCGCCAGTCAAAGGCCAATATCCGTACCAACCTCGACTTCAACATCACCAACACAACTCTCATGTCGGTGAACCTCTTCGGTATGTTCCAGGAGACCAAACGGCCCTCCGACATCAGCGCTGACGATGCTACAGCTGCTATCTACAACCTGCCGGCAAGTGCTTTCCCCTACAAGACCTCAACAGGAATTTGGGGTGGTAACGAGGCATACGGTGATGCCAACCCCATCGCCAAGATTCAGGAGTCCGGCTTCTACAAAACCCATCAGCGCCAGCTATGGGTAGATGCCAAGCTGTCGCAGAAACTCGACTTTCTGCTCAATGGCCTGAGCGTATTTGTCAGTGCCGGTTATGCCAATTCGTCGATTTACGCGGAAAATTCGCACAAGGCACACCAATATGGCTACGAGCGTTATACCGGTACCATTGGCGACAAGAGCAACGTATCTCTTAATACATTCGGTAACAAGGAAACCAACCTCACCTTCAGCAACTGGAATGACGGTCAGTGGTGGAAAGCAAAGGCCAGCATGGGTTTCAACTACAAACGTTCGTTCTTCGGCAACGACCACTTTAATGCTGCCGTTGTTTACGACAACAGTGGTGTGAGTACTGATGGACGTGGAAACACCTACTATCGTCAGAACATCATGGGAGTCTTCCACTACGATTTTCAGAACCGCTACGTTGCCGACCTTGTGCTTGCAGGTAACGGATCCAGCCGCACCTATCCTTCAAAGTGGGCATTCTCACCCACACTGTCACTGGGTTGGATTTACGCTGACAACAACGACGGCCTGCTCAATTACGGTAAGCTGCGCGCATCGGCTGGCATCCAGCATACCGACTATATGCCTACCTATGGCATGTGGCTTCCCACATGGGATGTTTCGCACGGTTATGTGATTATCGGTAACAACTACGGTGCTACATGGGGTGCATCACTTGGCTCCTTCCCGACAACCAATTTCTCGCAGGAGACATCTACGAGCTTCAACCTTGGAACCGACCTTCGTCTGGCAAACGCTCTTGACATCTCAGTGGATGCTTTCTACCAGCTTCGCAGCCACATCATGCTCTCTGCAAGCTATGAGAATTCATCGGTGGTTGGTATACAATCATCATACAACGATGTTGGCGAAGTTAAGAGTTACGGTTTTGAGGTAAGTGCCAAGTATGCGAAGAAAATCACTTCCGACCTCAATCTCAACTTGGGTGCCAACTTATCGTGGGCACGCAATGAAGTGAGCAAGTACATCGGTACACCGACCTATCCGCTGAGCGACCCTGTAGGCCACCGTGTAAACGAGGCATGGGGACTCAAGTCGGCAGGCTTTTTCAAGGATCAAACCGACATTGATGCCAGCTACCGTCAGGAATACTCTACCGTAAGCCCTGGTGACATCAAATACCAAGACCTCAACGGTGACAAGGTTATCAACCAGTTCGATGTTACAAGCCTTGATGGTGCTACTGACATCCCTGAGCTCAACTACGCCTTCAATGTCGGTGTAGAGTATAAAGGCTTCGGTCTGAACGCATGGTTCCAGGGCACTGGCAACTACATGAAGTATCTTCCGTCAGCCATATGGGGCGGCATGGCCGACAATGGCAACCTTTCAGTAGACTACTACAACAACTGCTGGGATGTGGCTGGCGACAATGCTCTCTACCCACGTCTGACAACTCAGAACAACAGCAACAACAGCCAGGCAAGCAATGTATGGTACAAGCCTGTCCACTTCTTGAAGATGCGCAATATCGAGGTTTACTATAAAGTTCCTGCAACGGTGCTCTCGAAGCTCTCTCTTACCGCAGCCAAGGTGTTTGTTCAGGGCGAGAACCTTCTTTCCTTCGACAACGTCGACGCTATGGATGCTGAGGTACTCTCGACGGCATATCCCATGTTCAAGGGTGTCAACATAGGTGTCACATTAACTTTCTAATTAAAGATACATTTATGAACAAGATAAAATATGCTCTTTTAGGTATGGCGGCAGCAGTCTTTGCAGGCTGCGCCGACCTGGATTACAACGAGGCTTCGAATCGTGACGAAGACTGGACCTACAACAGTCCCCTCAATGGTGTCAAGGCTCTTGTCTACGATGTCTACGCACAAATGCCGAGCGAATTCAAAGACAATTCCTATGGTAATGGCGCCATGATAGCCAGTGCCACAGACGAGTCTGAGTTTGCACTTTCCTTCTCACCCATTCACAAATATTTCAACGGTGGTTGGACTCCTTCGAATCCTTTCTCGACCACATGGGACAGGTCATACCGTGCCATCACTCAGGTGCACATGTACCTTGAGCGCATCCACAAGATAGACCTGTCGGATTATGAATATGATCCCGACTACCAGACCATGGTGCAACAGTTTGAGATATTCCCTTACGAGTTGCGCTTCCTCCGTGCCTATTTCTATTTCGAATTGGTACGTGCCTACGGCGATGTGCCTTTGGTGACCACAACCCTTACCAATGAGCAGGCCAACAGTGTGGAACGCACTCCGGCCAAGGATGTGTTCAAGTTCATCATCAGCGAATTGGATGCCGTGGCTGAATATCTACCCGTATCGTATAATGACATTCCCGGTCAGGAAATTGGTCGTGCCACCCGTGGTGCTGCCCTTGCACTGAAGGCGCGCACACTTCTTTATCAGGCTTCACCCTTGTTTAATACAGACAATAACAAGGAGCTTTGGAAGGAGGCCGCTGCTGCCAGCAAGGTCATCATCGATAATGCACAGCGCTGGGGCTACAAGCTCAGCGAGTATGCCAACTTATGGGGGCACGATACATTCACCAATCCTGAATTTATCTTCGTTCTTGGCACCCAGGCAAGCAACACCTTCGAGCAGTACAATTATCCTGTGGGTGTGGAGAACGGTAATTCCGGCAACTGCCCTACACAGGCATTGGTAGATGCATACGAATATCAGGCCGACGGCAAGACATTCAAGGAAAAACATCCTGGAGATGTTGATGTGACTACTGAGAATCCATACGACGGTCTTGACCCACGTTTCGAACTCACTGTAGTGAAGAACGGCGATCTCTGGCCATCCAATACAACTCAGCAGATTGCCATTGAGACGTATCAGAGTGGCTTCAATGGTGCTCCTAAGTACGGCGCAACTCCCACGGGCTACTACTTGAAGAAGTTTGTGGACGGCAGCTGTGTCACCACAGCCAACAACCAGACTACAACACGCCACAACTGGATTGTGATGCGTCTGGCCGAGGTTTACCTCAACTATGCAGAGGCCATGTACAACTACTACGGCAATGCAGACGAACAGGGTGATTTTGGCATGTCCGCCAACGAAGCTATCAATGTGCTTCGTAAGCGTCCTGACATCATGATGCCTGAATTCCGAGGAAACAATGGCTTCGAAGAGCGCTACATGCGTGAGCGTATGGTAGAGCTTGCTTTCGAAGGTCAGCGTTTCTGGGATGTACGTCGCTGGAAGAAGGGGGCCGAGTTCTTCAAGAATGTTGATGTGGCAAACTTCAAACTGGATGGAAACGGCAACTTGATTCTCAATCGAGTTACCAAGACTCGCCAATGGGACGAGAAGTACAACCTGTACCCGATTCCGCAGTCTGAAATTCAGAAGAATAGCAATCTGAAGCAGAATCCCGATTGGTAAAACAGATTCAACGAAATTACAAACGAATAAGATTTATGAAAAAACATATTATATATCTTTTGGCCTCAGGATTCGCATTGCTGTCGAACATGGCATTGACCTCGTGCAGCGATAACGATGTGGTGGATGCCAACGATGTACTTGTTGTGAAGTCCGTCCTGCCTACAAAAGTTATGGAAGGACAAGTTGTCACCATCACTGGTACGGGGCTTGAGAAGGCCACTTCCGTTGTGTTCCCTGGCAATGTCTCTGTGAGCAACATTACCAGAGTAGGTAACGGCTATATCACCGTAATAACTCCTGCTGGCATTTCTGCAGAGGGGGGAACAGTAACAATAGAAGCCGACGGCGAATCGGCAGAATCGGTCATGACACTGACTGTCGGCAAGCCCGAGCCTTTGCGCGTGGCTCCTCTTGACAAAGAAATAAAAATCAATGAATGTGTGGAGGTGTACGGGAACGACCTCGAATTTATCACCAAAGCCTATTTCCCCGGTGAAGACGACAAGGACATTGTTGTAGATGCAAGCAACTTTAAGCGCAAAGCTACCGGTTCTCTCTATATCTATTCACCAATGGGTATAAAAGCCGGTCCTGCCCAAGTTACCCTCGAAGACTGCAGCGGCAAGAAGTATACTTTGCCGGAAGTAACGCTGTCTGACGAGGTTGTAGGTGGCGACGGAGAGACCGGAGGTGAAGGATATGCTCCGATCTGGAAAGGCGATGTCTATATCTATGATTGGGCTAACTGGCAATATCTGACATCAGACCAGTTGAGTCTTGAAGGTATTCAGATTCATGAAGGTCTTATGATCCGTCTTACCTTCGATAATCCCAATGGTGCCAGCGTATGCGTATGCGATGCTAATTGGGGGGCACCCGATATTGACGGTGAAGGCAATAACAGCGTGTGGGTTGCTGCAGGTACCACTGAACTTGAATTTCCCATATCGCAGGGCATGGCAGAAACTCTGAAAGCCGGTGGAGGTATCATTGTCGGTGGTGGTAACTACACACTGCAGAAGATTGAGTTGTTCCGCGAGTATCCTACACTCTGGGCGGGCGAATACACTACCGGCTGGTGGTGGTATCTCCCGGCAGCTGAGCTTGACCTCTCGGCAATAACGCCAGAAGCTGGGCAAACTATTAAGTTCACGTTCACTCACCATGATGCTCCTCAGACTTTCTGTCTGTGCGATGGTTGGTGGGGTGCTCCATTCATCCGTGATGGCGGTGAAAGCGATAACAACATCGTTCTTGCCGCCGGCGAAGACTTCCTGGAATTCGAAATTTCGGAAGGTATGGCGGCAACAATGAATGGTGGGTCTGAAACCGCTCTCATCATTGGCGGCGACATAACAATCACCAAGATTCAGATTAAGACAGATTAAACTCTATACAAAGACATATTATAGTCTGACATCTGTAAACATTTTAAGTCCGCTGGAGAGCTAAAGTTCCTCAGCGGACTTTTGGCAACTTACACTTGCCGCATTTTTTCTTTTTATGTAGCTTTGTGGCTGATGAGAAATAGTAACTAACAGAATATATAATATCATAGAATCATGAAGAAAATTTTATCAACTTTATTACTTCTTGTGTTCGCCTTTGTTGGTTTGCAGGCGAAGGACGAGAAAGACGCAAAGGTGCGCCAGGTATTGGTCATTGCCGAGCAGGGAACGCCTCACCAAGGTTTTTGTGATGCTGCCCAGCAATGGCTTGAGGCTCATGCCGAGAGACTGAACATCCAAATGACTTATGTCAGCGACCTGAGCAAGACGAAGAAGGGCTACTTGAACCAGTTTCAGCTCATCTTGCAACTCAACTATCCTCCCTATTGTCCGCCACAGGCATGGAGCAAAGAGGCCGGCGCCGACTTCGAGAAGTACATTGACGAGGGCAAGGGTGGCTACGTAGGTTTCCATCATGCCTCGCTCCTGGGTGACATCTTTGGTGCAGGCCCCATGTGGCAGTGGTACAGCGACTTCATGGGTGACATCCGTTGGAAGGACTACATCGCACCGCTGGCCGACGGTACGGTCATCAAGGAGGACGTACAGCATCCTGTGATGCAAGGTGTGCCCGGTACATTCCGTGTGACAAAAGACGAGTGGTACACCTATGATCGTAGCCCACGTGGCAATGTCCGTGTGCTGGCCCGTGTGGATGAGGACTCTTATAGCATCGATACACCCGTAAAGATGGGCGACCATCCTGTCATTTGGGTGAACGAGGCCAAGAAAGCTCGCAATGTCTATTTCCAAATAGGTCACGACAAAGAATTGTTCGACAACCAGGCTTTCCTCACTATGTTCGAGAACTCCATCCGCTGGACATTGGGTGATACCGAGGAGGAGAAGCAAGAGGGGTATGCCGCCGACTATGCATCGGCTCCACGCTTCCGTGCCCTGCTTTATTGGGAGCCCTTGGCAGAGGAGGCGCACGTACAGTTTGACAAGGATGCCATCAACTTTTTCCACCATCTTACCTACGGTGAGGGTTTCCTCATGGACACCACGACTAATTTCTCGGAGTATGTCGACAAGCTCAGCGATTACAACATTATCATCATGCTCAATTCACAGCCTCATGGCGAGAAGGACCGCTTGGCTTTCCAGCAATATATGGAACAAGGCGGAGGCTGGCTTGGCTTCCATGCCGCTGCCTACAACGACCGTAACACCCACTGGCCTTGGTTGAATGAATTCCTTGGCTGCGGTCAGTTCTATTGCAACAACTGGCCACCACAGGCTGCCCTCGTGGAGTGTGACTATCCCGACCATCGTGTCACCAGTACGTTGCCTAAGCAATGGGTGGCACCTGCCAGCGAGTTCTATCAATGGGAGCCTTCTCCGCGGAAGAACAAGGACGTACAGGTGTTACTCTCCATCTCACCCAAGATGTATCCCTTGGGTATCAAGGACGTGGTGAAGTGGGGTGACTTTCCCATAGCTTGGACCAATACGAAATATCGCATGGTCTACTTCAATACAGGTCACGGGAAAGAAGGCTTTGGAGATGCTACGCAAAATCTGCTCTTCACCAATGCTTTCCGTTGGGTAGTAAGCCGCAGCCCGAAGGGTAACCCGTTTGTCAACAAGAAATAGCTCAATCAATTTTGCTCAATATGGCGATGAATAGCTACGCCATAGAGCTATAAGTCCCTGTTTTCTGTCAGAGTTTTGATACCTGCAAAACAGGGACTTTCACTGCAAACATCAATAAAATAAAATATAGTTAATCTCCCTCACATTTTTCCTCTTTTCTGCGTAGCTTTGCCAATCTTATGAAACAAGCGTTACCAATAATGAAGCACAGAGATAGGCAAATCCTGCAAATAGCACTGCCTTCCATCGTATCAAACATCACCGTTCCCTTGCTCGGTCTGATTGATGTAGCCATTGTCGGGCACTTAGGTTCACCGGCCTATATCGGAGCCATCGCCGTAGGAGGAATGCTGTTTAACATCATCTACTGGATTTTCGGTTTCTTGAGAATGGGTACCAGCGGAATGACCTCGCAAGCATTCGGCAAGCGGGATTTACCGGAGGTGGTCCGCCTGCTGTTGCGTTCCGTGAGCATAGGCCTGGCAGTCGCGTTCTGCCTCATCCTGCT
>CAJJYX010000010.1 GCA_905197435.1 uncultured Bacteroides sp. | reverse complement strand
CAGCGTTTGACTTCGCTCTATGCCGTTATGAAGGGCAAGAAGGTTATCAACTCAAAGTCGTCCAAACCTTTAATTTCTCCATGCAAGGCTGTTGTCTCACCCACAGAGAAAAGGCTCTCAATGTCTGTTTCTTCTTTAATGCTTACGATGCTGTCAATAGCTGTTTGGAGTAATGTGTTGTACTTGGTCATACGACGGCCGTCTTGCGTTTCACGGTTGACCGCAGCACAGAGCACACGGTCATAGTCGTTTTGATTCTTACATAGCGCACGCATGATGTCGAGCAGTTGTTTAGGATGCAGATGGTCGCAAATTACGTCACCATCGTCTGCCAAATAGACCATGTAGAACGGATGCAGTTGATTCTTGCGGTCAATATTAACGGCATTGTTGCGGTTCTTCAGCACAAACATCACGCCCGGTTTCGCCAATTCGGAACCAGCTACCACCGCATTCAATCCGAAAGGTGCATGTTCAATATCCGGATGTTCCTTAACATATTGCAAGAGGTCAAGCCTAAACTCGTTCAATCCCAAATCCATGATGTTGATACCGGTGTCCATATCTTCAATATCCACCACTTCATTCTGCAACTTCTTTAGCTGCCCAAGGCGATATTCCAAATCAGCTTCTTCGCCCATAGAAAGCGGATTGCCGGTACCTGCTGCGGTGAGGATGGTGGCTTTCATTCGGCTTTCGACACGTCCTTTGAGCTGAATATAGTCATCAAGTTCCATATCCGGCCAGTAGTTGACAAGCTGGATTTGCTTGTTCCGGCTACCGATACGGTCGATACGCCCGAAACGCTGGATGATGCGTACGGGATTCCAATGGATGTCGTAATTGATGAGGTAGTCGCAATCTTGTAAGTTTTGCCCCTCACTGATACAATCGGTAGCAATAAGTATATCAATCTCACCTGTGGCATTGGGAAAGAGGGCCGCACGGTCTTTTGATAACGGTGAAAAATAGGTCAGCACATTATTGAACGAAATGGGAAACTTCGGCAATGTGCATCTGCCATCGGTAGAACCGGTGATAAGAGCCGTATCAAGTCCGCAAGTTTCCTTTATCTTCGTGGATAATTGCTCATAGAGATAATTAGCTGTGTCGGCAAATGCCGTAAATATAAGCACTTTCTTGTTTTCTCCATTTATCGGGTTGCCGAACTTATGTTTCAAATCCCCAATAAGCATCTGTAACTTGCTGTCGTGTTCAGGCGTAATGTCCTTCAACATCAGCAAGAGCAGGTCTAACCGTTCAAAATCGGCTTCAAGGTCGCGTCGCCAACTCACATAGTCCATGTCAGCCAATGAAATCTTCGACTTCTTGGTGGCAAACGGGTCGGTGTCGCCTTCGGATGAGTCCATATCATCAGTGAAAGAAGACACATCAATGGTTGCACCGGAATGTTTCTTGTCGTATGCTTCTATCAGTTCCATTGTCTGCCGAATGTACTCATGGATGCGGTTAAGCGTCAGTCGGAAAGAATTGACCGAACTTTCCAGACGTTTCAACAGGTTGGTGGCCATGAGTTTGCGCAAGCCTTTCTCACGACCGTCAATAGACAGACCTTCACCATCGTAGTCGATACTGTAACCACTACGGGCACAATCGAAGAGATAAAGCGAAGGGGTGTATATGGAAAGATTTAGAGCATTGAGTTGCTCGGCAATATCCTTGAAATTGATGGCATCGCCCAAGTCCGTCAAACGCGGACGGCGAGACAAAGGGGCAAGCCGCTTAGGAAACTCGCCAATATCTTTCGTGTCGTAATACTTGATGATATGGCTACGACTACGTGCGATGGTCACGGCATCGAGCATCTGAAAAAAGTCAAACTGAAGACTTGACAGCAATCGTTCCGTAGTCCGTTCGCTTGGCTCCAACTTAGCCCAACGATTATAGGCAGTCTGAGCAGACTTGAATATGTCGTCAATGTTGCGGTCTAGTTCGAGGGCTTCGTTGATATTCTCCACACGCCCCTCGTATGCCAGTTGTAACTGGTTCTTCAAATCGCCGAATCGGTTGTTGACAGGAGTTGCTGACAGCATGAGTACTTTCGTTTTCACACCTTGACGGATAACACGCCGCATCAACCGTTGATAACGGTTCTCCTTGTGGCGGTCTGTTTCTACGAGCGTATCAAAATCCGCTTCATCCTCTTCGTCCACATTACCACCATTGCGGAAGTTGTGGCTTTCGTCAATCACAATCAAGTCATAGTTTCCCCAATTCACATGTTCCAAGTCGAGGCCATTACTCAAACCACGGTCGCGTGAAAGGTCGGAGTGGAAGAGGGTGTCATACCTTAGCCGATCGGCAGCTACGGGGTTGTTTTTGTAATTGGCACGGAAAGTCTGCCAGTTGTCATTCAGTTTTTTAGGGCAAAGTACAAGCACCGACTTATTACGGTTCTCGTAATACTTGATAACCGCCAATGCCGTAAAGGTCTTGCCAAGACCTACTGAATCGGCAAGGATGCAACCATTGTATTTTTCCAACTTGTTGATGATAGCCAGCGCAGCATCACGTTGAAAGTTGTAAAGCTTATTCCAAATGACACTGGTCTTGAAGCCCGTGCGCTCATTGGGTAACACATCTTCGCTGATGTCTTCCAAGAACTCGTTGAAAATATTATAAAGTGCGATGAAGTAGATGTATTCTGGAGCATTTTCCTGATATACAGTGTCTATGTACTCCAATATACGCTTCGTTACATCCTCAAACTTCTCATCATTGTTCCACTGCTCATTGAAAATATCCAAGTAGGCACTTGCTGTTGGTGAAGGCAATACATTGACTACATTATATACATTAGCACCACGCTCACATCCCAACTGTGTGGTGGTAAACTCATTGAATGGAATATAAACCTGCTGGGTGTCGTTGTTGATGTGCATAAATCCACCCATCTGTTCTTGCGAAGCATTGGAACGGAATTGCACTTTTCTGCGAATCCAGTCGGCACATTCTTTGGCAATGGCTTTCTGTGACAACTGGTTGCGCAGACGAATTTCAAAGTCCGTACCATACAAATTGCGCTCTCGGTTAAGTTTAGGGATGAAAAACTCTCGTTTCTCTTTCTTTGATTTGTCCTTGATGAAAGTAGGAGACGTGAAAATGAAACGCAATTGCTCCACCTGCTCCAGTTCTTCTTTCAATGCTTCGTAGGCATAAATGGAGAATGAAGCCGCAGCAATAGACACACAAGCACCTTTGGATAACCGTCCCTTGAGGTCATCCACAACACGCTCACTTATGTTGTTTATCAACTTAGGTTGTTCCATTCCTCTATTCTTCTTTTGTATGACAAATTAATTTGTGTATATCCACATCCAAAACTTCTGCTATTCGTGCCAATGTGTATAAATCGGGTTGTGAATGATTGTTGCACCACTTTGACACCGTTGCCGGATCTTTCTGCAAAGTTTTAGCAAGCCATTTACTCATAATGCCCTTCTCAGCTAATACTGCCTTTATACAGTTCAAATTCGCCATATTGTATTCAATTATAAATTGCGTCAAATGCAAAGTTATATATTTTATTTGGTTCGCGAGCATAATCGAAGAAATAAAAGTCTTTTGGCAAAAGAAATTAATGTAAAGTGATGTGAGATTGGGATTTATTTGCTAATTTTACACCGTTTTTGAGACGATATAAACATTAACAATGCAAAGAAACAGAATGAATATATTAACAACAACCGCAATTCAGAGCAACAAACGCACTGATTCTGTGTCGAGTGTTCATGTTTCACGCATTGAACCTCGTAGAGTTAATACTTTCCAACGAACATAACGAGTACATTATTGTACTTTGAGAGAATAGAAACTGAATAGTTGGAGAGTCTTTACCAAACTTTCCAACTATTTTGTTTGTATACCCATTTGTGACAGTCGCCTTTATGATGCTCTTCTGCCATTTCCGTCTGATGGGCTGTTGGTAACCAGATTATTAACGTGCAGTGATGCACATAAATTGAGAAGAAATGAGCTATAAATTTGATGGCAGCAAGGTGTTCTTTACATCTGATACCCATTTTTATCATGGGAATATCATTCGTTTCTGCAACAGGCCGTTTAAGGATGTGGAAATGATGAATGAGACCATAATCTCCAATTGGAACAATACAGTCGGGCAGGATGACATTGTCTTTCATCTGGGCGATTTCTGTCTTGGCGGTTCAGCTGAATGGACTAAAATCCTTGACAGGTTGAACGGAAAGATATATCTGATTATGGGCAACCATGATTTGAAGAATATACGTCAAGGCTACATTGACAGATTTGAACATGTGGCAATGCAGATGCACATAGAGGTCGGTAAACAAAGGATATATTTGAACCATTATCCTTTTCTATGTTTTGATGGCGGATATAAAGATGTGTGGCAACTTTTCGGACACGTACATACAAGGAAGAATAACACTGGAATTGACGCTGCCCGGCTTCAGTATCTCTATCCGACGCAATACGATGTAGGGGTTGATAACAATAACTTTACCCCCATATCATTTGAACAGGTAAAAAGGATGATTGAAAAACAAGTAGAGCAATTTCATAAGAAATAAAAAAGGAGGTTTATGTATGAGTGAATATACAACGGTCTATTTAAGGCACAAAAATATGCCTTTGTTGAAAAAGAAAGAGCATCCGTCTCATGAAGAATGCCAAAGTCAATCTAAAGAAGATTTGATGAAAGTCATTCGCGAAATAGATGAATATAACAAACAGGTTGCAAAGTCTTTGGGGTGTAAATTGTTTTATCTTACTACTACCCCAAGTCGTGAATTGACTGTGCTTCCATGTAGTCCATCTCCAAGTGTGCTGACAAACGTCCTTCTTGAGGAGGTTTTATGCTTTTACAAAGAAGAAATCGAACATTGTAAAAAGGCTATTGCTAAGAATAAAGAAGATATTGCCAAGTTGGAAGTACGAATAGCCAAAACGACCGTCGATTTGTACGATAAAATCAACAAGGAGATAGACAACTGCTATGAGAACATAGACTTTGAGGAAGAAGAACTTGAACACTACCAATTCCTGTATAATAAATTTTCTTTCTTGGAGGGTATTATTGGCGATGAATCGAATTCAAAGAATTATGAACTGATTTACACAAAATATTAATAAACAAAAGATTATGAAGATACAATATATGAGCGACCTGCATTTGGAATTCAGCGATAACAGCAGGTGGATGAAACATAATGAATTACCTGTAACTGGCGATGTTCTGGTTCTTGCCGGAGATATATTCTATTTGAAAAACAAGGTTGCACCTTTGAGTAATTTTTGGAAATGGGCATCTGTAAATTATCGGCAAGTGCTCCTTGTGCCCGGAAACCATGAGTATTACAATTATTGTGATGTGATGGATAAGGGACTGCAATGGAATTGGATGTTCAAGAAGAATGTAGGATATTACCAGAATCAAGTAGTAAAGATTGATGATACTGATTTTATCATGAGCACTTTGTGGTCTCAGATTTCTCCTTCTGACGAGTATTTTATATGGAAAGGCATGAACGACTTTCGGCAAATAATGTATAATGGCAAATTACTCCAAACTGAGGAGTTTAATCAGATGCATGAATTCTGCTTGGATTTCATCAAGCATAGTCTAACTGAAAGCACCGCAAAGCACATTGTGGTTGTAACACATCATCTTCCTACATTGGAGGTGGTAGCCAATCATCATAAAAGTTCTGTCCTAAACAGTGCGTTTGCCACTGATTTGAGCGAACTTATATCCGATAGTCACATTGATGCGTGGATTTATGGACATTCACATACCAATATTGATGCGGAGATAAATGGCACAAAGGTGATTTGCAATCAACTGGGATATGTTTGTCATAATGAACATATCACCAATGGTTTTGAACCGAGCAAAAACCTTACCTTGTGACAAGCATAGACCTGCCAAGTATCTGTTTTTAAGCCTCAATGTATCATATAGTAAATGAAAAAGCATCTTTTTCTATATTATATGATATGTTGTAGCTTAGGATTTTCAGTTATTCATTTTTTTCGAATAACTGAAAACACGAATTTTCTATTAAAGTTCATTGACCTAAAAAACGAAAGAGGCACTTTTGCGGAAACCAATAAAAGATCAAAATTTATTTTATTGGCAGTGACATCGGAGAGCGAATAAACATCTTCCATAACAGCCACATTTTTAACTTTTCGGGAGCAAAAACACTAATAATAGTTCAATTATAAACTATTATTTCATAGAATTCGATAAAACTATTTTGCTGACCAAAAGAAAAACGACTTTACTTTATCCTCGTATCCATATATACGTCCATTAAAGTAAAGTCAAACAAAGGGGAGAAAGAAAAACATTCGGCAAGCAAACGATTTTTCTTTTGGTCAGCACCGTTATAATACACAACATCATCTTCAACCTTGGAGAAACAACCAGCAAAATAACCGTGAATATCACCACAGGCAAAATGCAATGCAATACATTCCATACTTTTCACTAATACACCTCAAATCAGCACCTCAAAAAATGATTTCACACAAAGTTTTTCACTTGCTTTCATAATCCGAAAAAATGCACTAATTTTGTACTCGTTCAGCGAAGAAAAAGAAGTGCAAAACGGACTTTTCTACCATTTTATTTATAAAATATTGGTAGTCAACTGGTCTAATATGCTGCATCGGAAAGTAAGTGGTGATAAAAGATGTCATATAAAATGATTATAAACAGTCAATTTCATATGACATCTTATTTTTAAGGACATTTACTGAATGCTCTTTGTTATCACTAATTAAGTTTTTCCGGCCAATACGTATCATCCTTATCACCGCTTACATCCCTTGTATGTATCAGGTTACCTTCTTCTGAATAAAATAACTGATACTCTGCATTGCCTTTTTCGACTTCAATAACAAACAACATAGGATCTACCGGATACTCCAAAAGGACAATCTCCTCCATTTTCCAGTCTGCGTACTCGCTGCTGCTAAAAGATGTCTGTATAGTTCCTGGAAGATTATTCCAAAGCAGTTCGGTTTCCGTCAACTGCCATTCGGCTTGATTATTAAACCACACCTCTTTTTCCTGTCCATCCACTTTGCAGTCCGCCACAAAATAGTTTCCTTTCTGTTTCCATTCCACATGGATTGCAGAAGGATATTTGGACTTCAACGCTTGTGACATCGCTTCGGGCACTTTGACATCATCCTTGTTATCATCGTTACTGCATGCGCCAAGCGCCAAGGCGGTGATGAACATCATCGCCAACATTTGAATCTTTATTCCTATCATCGCTCTATAAGGTTTTAAGTTAAATATTTACGAAGAAATCAATCGTCCATGCCGACAAACTTTCCCTTCTTGTTAAACTTCAAAGAATAATCATTACTCAGCTCAACTTCTACGCCAGTACGTCCGCGCTCGATTTTGGTAATAATCTCTCTCGGGAAGTTAGCCTTCACATACTCCTTTACCGAAACCGGAACCAAGGCTTCGGGTACAGCGGATTTCTTACAATCCACTTCCAGCCAGTTTCCTTTCTTGTCGAAGTCTATTTCCGTACGGTCGGTCAGCAGCACTTCATATTTCTTGGTCTGTAGTATTTCACTTTCAATCTTGATATGCGAAATATGCGGTTTCGAGAAATACTGGTTGATAAAGTTACGTGCCGTCAATGGAAGCTGCTTGGCATCCTGAGTAATTACATCACCGGCAAAGGCAAACTGAACAGCTACAAGAGCCAACACAAGAATAGACAATACTTTCTTCATAATCGTTATTTTTTAATGTTACTAATAAATTTCATATCATTCACATTGCAAATAACGGTAGAGAATTAGGAAAGATTTGGGAACAATCGCAGTTAACGGTAAATTTTACTTTCTTTAACCAGACGGAAGGTATGCATACTGTCCTGCCATTCATACGTGAGCTTCAATGAAGACGACAACGCAATGGAACGCGCTATGGCAAGCCCCAGTCCGGTGGAGTCCTTCTTGCCATCCATGCCATGATAAAAACGCCGGAACAACTTCTCTCCCTCCAAAGGAACATCACCCGTATTCTTTATGACCAGCGAAGTTGGAGTGGTAAGTACCTGCAACTCTCCCCCTTCCCCATTGTGCAGCAATGAATTCTTCACCAGATTGGAAACCAGTATTTGCGCCAACGAATGGTTGCAACGGATGATAAAAGGCTGCTCCTCTCGTTTTCGTATCAGTCTCACCTGTTTATGTTCATAAATATCCGTCAGGTCGGGCAAAAGTTCATCCAGTATCTCATCCACCGAGACATCTTCCATCTCGGTATACTGCCCGTTCTCTATACGGGAAAGCAGCAACAGGGACTTGTTCAGTTTCACGGCACGGCCCAGCGTGGCATATATCTCGTCCAGCTGCTCCATTTGCTGTTCCGTCATCCCTTCACTCTCTGCCAGCAGTTCCACTTTTCCCCTCACGATGGCAAGTGGTGTCTGCAACTCATGCGATGCATTCTCGATGAATTGCTTCTGCTCCTCGTATGCCTTGTAGCTGCGGTTGCCCATATCCAATGCTGCATTGCTCAGCTGGCGGAACTCCCGTATCTTCGTCGGATTGTCTAATGGAGGTACCTCCTTGCCGGGCTGAATGCGGTGCAACCAGTCAAGCAGTTTATGTAACGGACGGAACACTCCCTTCAGCACCAACTGGATGCCGATGGAAGTACAGATGAGAAACAGCAGGAACAGCACTCCCAGATACCAGAGCATAGCCTCCACCATATCATCCCGTTCCAGGGTGGAAACCATCAGTTTCAACTCATAATATTGCCCGTCGGGCATGCGGAAAGCGGTACACATGACACGTACCGGTTCATCTTCATCCTCCAGTTCGATATAGACCGTAGCATCATAGAATACTTGTCTGTAATGCCGTCCTTCCTCTTCGGATATAGGGGTGAACTTATAGAAAGACATCAGCGAACCTTCCGTTTCGAGTATCGAGGGATCATGAAGCGCACTCTTCATCAAAATCTCACCATAATTCTCCAACGTATCGTCCGTCTCATCCACCACCTCGTCAACGATTGCATAATAAAACAGCACACCCCACACCGCCATCAACAGGAACAGCAACAATGCAAGTTTGCGGTAGGTGTAGCTCAGCAGCTTCATAGTTCGGAGAGTTTGTAGCCGAACCCATAGACAGCCTTTAATTCTATGGTAGCCTCAGCTTGTCTCAACTTCTTACGCAGATTCTTCACTTGCGAGTAGATAAAATCCAACGAATCTGCTTGGTCTATATTGTCTCCCCACACCGACTCGGCAAGGCTCATTTTATTAATGACCCGACCGGAGTTGACTACAAAATAATAGAGCAGGTCGAACTCCTTGCGGTTCAGTTGCAAGGGTTTTCCGTTTATCTCTACCTGCCGTTTATCAGGATAGAGCAGAAGGTTTCCAAGAGCAACGGTCACATCTCCCTTCGCCTGCCGACGACGTATCAAAGACTTGACACGTGCATTGAGTTCCGCCAGATGAAAAGGCTTTGTAAGATAATCGTCGGCTCCCAATTCCAGTCCTTCCACTTTATCATCCAGAGAATCTTTGGCCGAGATGACAAGTACACTGTCACTGCGGTGCAGCCGTTTCAGCTCACGCAGCAAGTCCAGACCACTTCCACCGGGCAACATGATATCCAGTAAAATGCAGTCGTAATCGTAGTCATTAATCTTATCCAATGCTGAGAAATAATCGGCAGTGGTCTCTACAACAAACTTTTCTTTCAGGAGCGAAGCGCGGATAGTATCCCGCAAATCTTGCTCATCTTCTACAATTAGGATTTTCATGCCGACAAAGATGGTCTATAAAACAGGAAACAATCTGGAAAAACATCCGCTAACCAATACTATCTGTCTGATAGTCTTCCATCAGTTCCTCTTTTGCCATGGAGATTTTCCCGTCAGCCGTAATGGTCAGTCGGATTGGAACGTAAAGATCTGATTGCGGATAACAGACACTGGCCGCATATATGATTCCTTGCGGAGTAGTCTGGTCATAAACCAGCCCTTCAAGAATGGAGTATTTCATGAACTTGGCATCCACCAACGAAGCAAAATTTTCTTTGGTGAACACTTTGTCCACCACCTGCTTCCCGCCGCACGTAATGCGCAAGGTGATGCGGTTATCCACAAATTTCTCTCCCTGCTCATTTTTCACTATCGGCAGAGATTCATCCGGTCGACGCACTACAGAAGACTGATACTCTTTTCCCTTATAGGTAAAGGATGTTTTTACATCAGACTCCTGCATGCGCTGTGGACCGGCTATTTCTGTACTATCTTGCATCAATGCCTGCGTACCGTCTTTCTTCTTGTCCTGAGACGAACAAGCAGTGAAAAAGACAACCGATGCACATACCAAAATATAGACTATATTCTTCATTGTTCTGTTTTTTAGTAGTTGACCGGACAAAAATAGTACAAATTGAATGCAATAGAAAATTTATTTTCTTTTAGATTCCATTTTCGCTTTTCTATCCTGCACTTTCTTGCTGTATGCAGCATGTTGTTCTTCCGTCATAATCTTCCGGAGCTGCGAATCATAAGCGGTACGGGCAGCCTTCATCTCTTCACGCTTCTTTTCCATCTTCACTTTTTTCTGCGCGCGCTGCTCATCCGTCAATTGATGGCGCTTGCCATCTCTCTTAGGATGCTTGTGTGCTTTGGCACGATGCATCGGCATGTCTCCCATTTTCTCAACCAATGCCAGATTTGCCTCCAACAGTTGTTGTTTCTGCGTATCGTTCAAGGAATACTCCTTCACCATCCGTTCCGTCATGCGCTCGGCACGAACCTTCGAATCGGGCATTTTATCACTGCGACGGGCATGTTGCGCCATTACCATGCCACCCATCAGGAAGGCGGCCATCCATATCAAGACTATTCTTTTCATCATTTTTTCTCTTTTTAAATTAATACACTATATTAGTTATACCTATTGTGTTGCAACGTATCTATGACAAAAGCAAAAGCAAGAAGTTTAACTGCAACTTCCTGCTTTAACATAATAAATGAGGTTGAAAAGAATATTAAGGTTCGATAACTCCCTTGGGAACAAAGCAGACATAAAAAGGAGAAGAAATACTTATCTAAAAGGCGGAAAAACAAGAAAATTCCCACAAAAAATATATCTTTATGCCGGGAAATAAAAATATATAAAATACAGACCAAACCCACTTTAGAGTCATGAAGAAAATATATCCCAAGGAATGGCTGGAACTGCATCCGTACAAACAGACAAACAGTGTAGACCAATATTATGTCGGCATCGCAAACGATATCCACAAGAGACTTTACTATTCAACGATAGCCGACGCCTTCGAAGAAGAGGAAGACATACGCCATACGAGCCTTTGCCTCGCCGCATGGTTTGAAGACGTCATCTCTCAAACCGGCATCTGGCAGGCATTCACTGCCGAGTGCCGGAAGCGATACGGAGCCTATCTGCCTTTCTACCCCATCAAAGGCGATTATTTTCCGGATGAAATCAATCTGGAGGACATACGCTTTCTGCTTTGGCACCATATACAATATCTGCGCCGGGGAATAAGCGTAATCAACCCCGAGAATCCCGGAATAGAGCAGACTGCACAAGAGATATACGGACTGCTTGCAGAAGAATACGAAACCGCTCCCGAAAATGAAAGGATGCAGGAATTTCTATGCCACTCTGCCATGGAAGAAGAAGACTTCTTCCGCTATCGGGAAGTGCTGGAGTGGTTTCACTACCATTGCTATTTCAACATCGAAAACACAGATCAGTATCTGAGCGAAGCAGAAAAGTTATTAGATAATGAAGAGATAGTCCCCGAAATGATAGACACCATTATATATGCCACACGTACTTCACTGGCACTCAAAGGACGCCACAACTTATTGTCACTGACCTCACCGGAATGGCTGGCTTTAATCAGCAAGGCTCATCCCGAACATCAGATTTGGAATAAGGTGAAGGTGCGGGAAAACAGTTGCTATCTGTTGGAGAAAGAAGATGACGAGTATCTGTATCTCAAAGATTTGTGCAGCGAAGGAGAAGGAGAATTCAAGGTCACCAAGAAGTCATTGAACCTTTCGGCCATCCGAGGCAGGAAGGTCAGGAAAAGTACCTTTATCTGCGAACTGACTTATTTTAACAACGCATGGTGGCAATGTGGCATGCTCCTTGAAAACAAGTACGACCAAAAGATAGCGGAATATGTGGACGATTTGAAGAAAAACAAAGAAAAAACGAATGAAAAGGCTGCGTTCCACGATTTCATAAAAGCATCCGGAGGAAAGTCTTTTGTATTCTGTAAATCGCAAGAAGAAACCTCTGATTTCCTGCTGAACAGAATGGGTTACAGAATGAGAGAAAAACTGGAGATGCCACGCATAAACACAGAGAACGGAGCCATATTGATGGCCAACCCGCACACCGGCCTACATATCCAATTCAAGCTGTGCGAATGTATCAAGTCTCCGGACAATTCCTATTATAACAAGGAAGAAGCAGAGAAAAATGCCGTCATGTTCATCGTCAACCCCGACGTCATACCTTATCAACTGAGCTGCATCCTACAAGACGAAGGCATGCTACCCGATGCTTACCTGAACAGTTTGCAAGGGAAAGAATACGGGAAAGAGTTTATGCACAAGAATGCACACTTCCTGACCGACTATTTCCATTATCAGTGCCGGGAGAAAGACTTGGTTTAATGAGAAATGGAAAGTTGAAAAAGGAAAATCAATCACAGTGCTTTCCAGAACTTCTGGAAATCCTTGTACCGCCCGTAGCATACCAACTGGTCGCCGGTTTGTATTTGGTCATTTTCCGATAATCCGTTCAGTACATTGTGTTCCACATAAGAGATGCCCAGGCAATTCTTCAAAGTCTCGGCACGCTTCAAGGCAAGCATCTTCAAGCCGAATTCCTTATCGAGATTCAACTCGTTGGCATAGTAGCCAATGAACTTGTCCGGAACGGTGAACTTGACCACATAATAATCCGGCGCCACACGGAATGTCTCCATATCGGCGCCGAATTCCAGTAACCGCACCAGTCCGCGTGCCGCATCCTCCTCAGGAGTAAGAATGCGTTCCAGTTCAAAGGCCTCGAGTACAGAACGGTGAACAGCGTCAATGGCACGGGCATATATATGCTGCACTTTCTTCTGTTTCAGCAAAGCCACTACACGGATGGATGCACCGAAATTTTCGCCGATGGCAACAATCACCACATCTACGTTGTTCAGCGGCAACACGGACAACGCCTGCTCATCCGTAGCGTCGATGACAAAGGCTGTGGCAATTTTCTCTTTCAGACTATCTACCCGACCGGCGCTCATATCCGCGCCTATCACTTCGTGCCCCAGTGCAGAAAGCTCTTCTGCCAGCACGTAACCATAATTTCCTAAACCGATAATAATATACTTCATTTTGTTAATGGATAATGAATGAATTTGCAAGTCAATTATCAATTGATTATAATCTGCCCACTCGGATACTGATACTTCGTATGCTTCTTCTGTTTGATAATGCCAAGCATCAGTGTAATCAGCCCCACACGCCCTACAAACATCAGCAGTGCCACCAACAGCTTGCTGTCATCACCCAACTGCGGAGTAAGGTTCAAACTGGACCCTACCGTACTCAGCGCTGACACACACTCGAAGGTTATAGCCAAAAGCGATACATTCGGCTCCAGAATACTGATGATGAAAACAAACAACAACAAGATACCGAACGACATCACCACCGTGGCATTGGAACGACGGATGGAATCGTGTGAAAGCTCGCGACCAAATACCTCCACCCGCTCCGTGCCACGCAACACAGCCACCAGATTCAGTACCACCACCGCAAAAGCATTCACTTTAATACCACCTGCCGTAGACTGGGAGCCGCCCCCAACCCACATCAAAAACAGATAAATGAGTAGTGTTTGTACCCCCAAGCCAGCCAAGTCGACACTGGTAAATCCTGCCGTACGGGGACATGTAGCATTGAAAAACGCCTGCGTCCACTTGTCCGCCACCGACATGCCTGCAAAGGCGGCATTCCACTCGAAAACGACAATGCCTACCGTCCCCAATAATAACAAAAGAGACGTGACGATCAGCACAATCCTGGTATTCAGGTCGTACAGATGATAAAAACGTCGGTCGTCCCAATGACAAGTACGCAGAAAGTGCCACAATCGGCGCAAATGATAAAGAATGATATCCTTGAAGTTCACCAAGATGGGGAAACCTATACCACCAAGAATTATCAGCAGAGAAATATAGATGAAAAACGAATTGTGTCCCGTCATCACCAACGGATTGCCCAAATTGCCGGGCAACGTAGAGAATCCGGCATTACAGAAAGCGGAAACGGCATGAAAAGCAGAAAAAGCCAACTCTTCCTGAAGTTCCATCCTCATCGTTCCGTGGATGTCTCCCCAAATGGCAAGCATCCCTATCCCTTCAATCGCCAACGTAAAAGCCAAGATATAGACCAAGGTAGAAAGCAGAGAATTCAAGGAATTGGAACTCACCATGTCGCGTACCACCAACTGATTGTACAATGAGGTGTTACCCATAAAGAACATGGCAAAGAAGCTTGTCAGTGTCATGACTCCCAGACCACCGATCTGAATCAACAAAATAATTACCACAAAACCGGTCGGGGTAAAAGTGGAAGCCACATCGACAGACGTCAGCCCCGTGACACACACAGCACTTGTAGATATGAACAATGAGTCAACCCATGATATACCGTTCACCGTGCAGCGCGGCAACATCAGTAGTCCCGTACCTATCACTATGATTATCAGAAAACTGACAGCCAGGATAAGCGAAGGGTTCGTACGCCTTCCCAACAACCGTACCAACCCGTTTGAAAGATTGAAAAAGGAAAATACCAGCAGAAGGATAAGATGATAGGTCTTACCATGCAAAAATTCCCAGAATTGCAGGATGCCTCCCTCTTCTCCCGGACGATGAAAAATGACCGGAATAAGAGTCAGATAAAGTAGAATTGTCAATATCCAAGTCAGCTTACTGAATGTGCGCCGGGTATCCTTATATTCCAACAAGATGCGGAGAGTAACATCTGCCAGAAAAACAATCCACACTCCATGGTACAAACGCTGGAGCTGATGTGCCTCAACCGAGGAAATCGTAAAGCCATGCTCATAGACTACACCGACAATCAGCAAGATGGAAGCCAAATAAGTGATGAAGGCCATTACTCTCACTGTCATCCGTATGTAAGGGTGAATCCATTTATTTTGATACAAAAGGAACTTATGATAAATCTTCATAAATGCATCTATTAATGAAATGCGGCAAACATAGCAAATCTATCTTCATATATAAAAAACAAAAGAAAAAAGAAATTGGTTCAAAAAAAATAGCTACATTTGGGCATTGAATTATTAACTATTTTACCACTATGAGCAATAAAAAGAAAAGATTCATTCTCCCGGAAGAGGAAATCCCACATTACTGGTATAACATACAAGCCGACATGGTGAACAAGCCCATGCCGCCGCTTCATCCCGGAACCAAGCAACCGCTGAAGGCAGAAGACCTATACCCCATCTTTGCCGAAGAACTCTGCCGCCAAGAATTGAATCAGACCGACACGTGGATTGAAATTCCCGAAGAGGTTCGAGAAATGTACAAATACTACCGCAGTACTCCGCTGGTACGTGCTTATGGATTGGAAAAAGCACTCGGCACACCGGCACATATCTACTTCAAGAATGAAAGCGTCAGCCCGATGGGCTCGCACAAACTTAACTCTGCCATCCCGCAGGCATACTATTGCAAACAAGAGGGAGTGACCAATGTGACTACCGAAACCGGTGCAGGACAATGGGGGGCTTCCCTGGCATACGCCGCCCGTCTCTTCGGGCTGGAAGCTGCCGTTTATCAAGTAAAAATAAGTTATGAGCAGAAACCTTACCGCCGCAGCATCATGCAGACATTCGGTGCACAGGTTACTCCGTCTCCTTCCATGTCTACCCGTGCCGGAAAAGACATACTGACTGCCCACCCCAACTATCAAGGTTCGTTGGGAACAGCCATTTCCGAAGCTATTGAACTGGCACAGACCACTCCCAACTGTAAATACACCCTTGGCTCCGTATTGAGCCACGTGGCCCTGCACCAGACTGTCATCGGGCTGGAAGCCGAAAAGCAGATGGATATGGCGGGTGAATATCCCGACACCGTTATCGCCTGCTTCGGAGGAGGTTCCAATTTTGGCGGCATCGCCTTCCCCTTCATGCGCCATAACATCCTTGAAGGAAAGAAAACACGCTTCATTGCAGCCGAGCCTGCTTCTTGTCCGAAGTTGACACGTGGTAAATTCCAATACGACTTCGGTGACGAGGCCGGATACACTCCACTGTTGCCCATGTTTACACTGGGACATAACTTTGCTCCCGCCAATATTCATGCCGGCGGTCTGCGCTATCACGGTGCAGGTGTCATTGTTTCGCAACTGTTGAAAGACGGATATATGGAAGCGGTGGACATCAAGCAACTCGAATCATTCGACGCCGGTTGTCTTTTTGCACAAGTAGAGGGCATCATCCCCGCCCCGGAATCCTGCCACGCCATTGCTGCTACCATCCGCGAGGCAAACAAATGCAAGGAAACGGGCGAAGAAAAAGTAATCCTGTTCAACCTCTCCGGCCACGGGCTTATCGACATGGCATCCTACGACAAGTACCTCTCCGGCGATTTAGTGAATTATGAATTGACAGATGCCGACATCCAGAAGAACCTGGACGAGATAGGTAATCTGGCTTAATAGATATTTGCCATGCTGACAAGCGGTTCATAGAGTTTCTCTATGTCCTGCGAGTCCATCTCAATCTGTACCTGGTCCCCCGGAATCAAACGAGTTCCCGCGGGGACCAAGTCTTTTCCATCCCGATGTACATTGATGATAACGCAATGTTCCGGCAGAGAAAGTTCATCCACCAATTTCCCGTCCAGATAAGAATCCGTCATGATTTCCACCGAAAGCGCATAGCGTTTCTCCTCCTTAAAATCAGGGGCATGAATCATATCTTCATAGAGGGAGACATTGGAGGGCTTCATTTGCAGCAATTCCGTAAAATAGTAAGTCAGCCCACCGACAACCACCGAAGGATAAAAAACCTCAAAATGACCCGTAATCTCCGTAATCAACACAATGGCCGTGAGTGGTGTGCGGACCACAGCTACCAGAAATGCCGACATGGAAATAAGCATGACATAACTGATATTCTCCTGCCCGATGACACCGTACCTCACTCCTACCAGGCCGACAATCTGCCCCAACAGCCCTCCCGTAACCAGTGTTGGAATGAAACTACCACCCGGTAACCCGGAAGAGACAGAGAAAACGGAAAAAACAAAATGCAGCAGCATGACGGCTGTCACCCACATAATCTGTGTGCTGCCATTCTGCGCCTGTGCCAGCAGGAACTGTTCCCCACCTCCGGTCAGATTGACTTGCATCAATGAAATGATATAAGCTACCAACACCAAATAGAACATCTTGACGTACGCCGGAGAATTGACTTTGGCATACACATGCCTGAAAGCATCCATGATGGAAGAATAGAATTTCCCACAAACGGAGACAATCACTGCCAATATCAAGAAATATTTCATTTGGACAAAAAAGGTAAGAACCGGCTCCGTTACCTCTATCAGATGGTAAGGGTTCACGGGAAAAACCATACTGGCTACCGCTCCCGCCACAACACCTGCCAACAAGGTAGTAATGGCCGTCTTAGGGGCATCGAAGCGCTCAATGGACTCTATTACAATGAGTGAAGAAGCCAACGGTGCGGCAAAAGCCGCTGCCAATCCCGCTCCTGCTCCGGCTGCCAATAACTGCTTCTGTTCGCCTTTCAGGATGTGAGTCCAACGGGATACCAAGCTTCCCACATAGGAGCCTATCTGCACGGAAGGTCCTTCACGCCCCAAGGACAGCCCTGCCGAGAAAGACAGGATTCCTCCCACAAATTTGGATACCATCTCGATGAAAGGATGCCGATAAGTGATGCGCCCGTTAATCACGCCTCGTGTCTGCGGAATGCCTCCTCCACCGATAAGCGGCATTTTCCTCACCAGCCACATCACGAAAATGAGAGTGCCCCAAGAAAACAAAAACAACGGAATGTGCCAATACCAGACCGGATGCGAAGCGAAGAAGCCACTGCGGAGGTGGAACAAATAATAAAGAAGATAGTGATAGGGCACAGCAACCAGCCCTGTCAGCAAGCCGACGAACATGCTGACAAAATACAGCCGGGCATCCACCAGCTTCAGCTTCCAGATGTACCAGCCGCGCACGGTTTTCCAGTTCTTGACCTTCGTCCAAAAACGTTCTGCCTTATCCCATAATTCCATAACAAAACAACTCCCGTTAACTTGTGCTTTACAACAACAAGCAACGGGAGTTGTTTTATACAAAAACATTATTTACCAAAACCTGTTCTTTTCAGGATTATACTCAAATCCCACGAGCTTCAGTTTTCGGATAATGTCCTCTTTCTCTACATTCATATCCTCGCAGAGCGCGTCCAGCGAAGGATAAAAGTCACGCAATTTCATGTTGATGAAGCTGTATAGCATCACCGGGTCTTCAGGTAATCTCATAGTTACAATCTTTAAATTAAAACTAATACCGGGGGCAAAATTACAATAAAAAACCAAAACAGAGATAATTTCAGTGTAGAATATACAACTCACCCAACGCAAACGATTGAAAACCACGCTCACGGCGCTTCCGTCTGCTCTATCTTCAGAGCTACCTTCTCGATAATCTTTCCAAGCTCCTCTTCCAGTGGAATCACGTTGGAATCACCCCAGAAATTGGCATCATACTTGAAGTCGGTTTCAGCAAATACAGTGTGTACCGGCAATCGTTCAGCACGGGGAAAACGCGTCACGTTCTTCTCGTCAATCCGACAGGTCACCATCTCGAACCAGGTATACAAAGTGGGATTGCTGAACAACAAACGTTTTCTCTTCATCTTGAAATAAAGGTCACCACGGATATGGTGAACATAATAAGTGCCATGCCAGGGCCTGTATGAAATGGTATAAACAATTTTATCCGTCGTCAGTCGGATTTTTGGTGCTTGGCGTATCACGAAAAGCCGTGTGGCAGCTTTGACATACCGGGGATGGATTTCGAAGCGGGCGCGCAGCAGGGCACTGTTCTCCGAGTCTATATAGAGTTCTCCACAGAACAAAGGCTCCCTCACACCATGCCTCTGTTCAAAATAGACAACGTTGGCTATACGGTCGTCCACAGATACGATGTCGCCGGAAGTATAGGTGTAAAGTTCTTCATTGGATTCCAATGAAAGGAAATCCGGAAGATTCTTCATGATGTCCAACAGCAGACATGCCTCCACCCCCGAACTGATTTTGGCAAATACACTGTCCGTCTGTTCCCTATTGTCTATCTTACTCATCTTGAGCAGCTTCACCTGGTCCTTTAATTCGGGCTCCATTGCCGGTGATTTGTAGACCTTGAAAACAGCCTCCGTCAGACTCTGAAACTTGTTCTTCAGTTGTATACCTTCCCGATAGAAGGTGGTCAGATAGACCGGAGAGGCGGAATAGTTTTTGTCCCGGTGCTCTATCATCTCACGAAGCAGCCTTTTAGGCTCCACCAAGCGAATAAGCACTTCTTGCAGAGAAATAACTTTCGGTTCAAGACTCAGGACATTGCTGCGTCCTTCCAAAGCAGACGCTTCCACCATTTGTCCCACATAGCCCAAATGGGAAAAGGAAAGTTTGCAGTGCCTCAAAGAATCGGGCAGATTGAGCCGGAATTCACCATTCTGATTTGTAATGTTGCCCCATGAAGTTCCTTGTGCAATGACTGACGCACAGACAATAGGATCTCCCGTCTCTTTGTCCAACAAGACTCCGGCAATAGTGGAATACGCCGGACGGGACGGCAAGAGTTCCGTTTCTTTCACCAGTTCCCTTTCTGCCGCCCGTGTTATCAATATATGGTTGCCTAATACCTTCAATTCGAGGTGCCGGTTGCCGGTTATCTTATGGATGGCCTGCCGCACGGAACACTCCTGTTTCCTGACCCTCACAATAGAATCGTTGTTGATGACTTTGCTGTCATAGATAAACAGATATCCGGACTGCTCTGAGACTTTACCCAACAAAGCATAAACCGTCCCCTTCATTCCGGCCAGCCGGATAATACGGTCCAGCACATTGCCTCCATCCGCTTTTGCACTGCCGGCCATGAAAAATATAAAGAACAAAAAATGAAGGATGAAGAATCCGGCTGCACCGCGACATGTAAGCGCAGCAAAAACACGACAAGGAGGTTCTTCATTTTTCATTCTCACTTCTTCATTCTTCATTTTGGGCTCTTCATTGGATTATTGTTCCGATAATATCAACCTGTTGCCTTGACGTGTACACTTCAAATTGAATGTCCAACATATCAGTTCAGTCACAGACTCCGGGGAGTTATTTGAGAATTCAACTGTCAACCGCCGTTTGCCCAAGGTTGGCGATGCCACTTCTATCTGCCAGCCGACGGACTCCTTATTGATGGCACGCAGCACATCCTCCAGGCACTCGTCCTTAAAACGGATGTTGCTGGTGTAGCGGTCAAAGAGCTCCGGATTCCTCGTCTCGCTAACGAGCAGACTGCCCGCCTGCAAGGTAACCGTTTCTCCCGCCTCTACAAAAACCGTTTGTTCATCCTGTTTCAGTTGCACCTTCACCTTCCCGCGCTTCACGGAGAGGCTGAAGGGAGCCCCTTCACTATTCCTGACATTGAAAGCCGTCCCCAGTACCTCTACACGCACCCTCTCCATCTCAATCATAAAAGTCTGTTCGGTTTTCTTCGCCACATCGAAGAAGGCTTCGCCCAGCAGGTTCACTTCACGCTTATCCTCTGCAAAATGTTCGGGATACTTCAGCGTGCTTTTTTGTGCCAGATATACCACTGACCCGTCTTCAAGGGTCTTGACCAGCGTGGGTTTCTCCCGATTCTCCTCTGTTAGCAAGTTACGACTATCCTCATCTTTCTCCGGCACAACCCACCACGCGGCAAAACATACGATTCCGGCAATCACGGCCGCTGCAACGCTCCCCCACTTGAGGCAAAGCCTGCGGTGCGTCGCCAAGCAGTATTCTGCATCTGCTGTCAGCAGGCAATCCGTTTCAAAGCGACCATAAAGCCTTTCCCATGCCTCGTCGGTCTTTGTCTTCTTTTTATCTATTTCCATCATTGTGTCCGGATATAATTATCAATTTCATTTCGTAAGGTTCGAAGTACCTTGGTCATTTCTGCCTCCACCGTCTTGACGGACAACGAAAGCGACAAGGCAATCTCTGCATATTTCTTCCCTTCCATGCGGTGCATCCTGAAAATCTGTTGCCGGCGCCGTGGCTGCTTGTCGAGCGTATGCCGGATGAGCGTCTGAAGTTCCTCATACTCCATATGCGCGTGGGGATCGGACGAATAGTCTGCTCCGGATTCTGTGCGGACAGATACCCGATAGCGCTCCTTGACCTCCTGATGCTCACAATACTGCACGGCTTCATTCCTCACAGAGCGGTAGAGATAGCTCTTGACAGACTGGAATACTTGCAACCGCTCCCGGTTCTTCCACAGCACGTAGAACAGTTCCTCCACAATTTCCTCGGCAGACACCATATCACCTGTTATGCCCGCAGCATACCAGCAAAGAGGGGAATAATACCGGCGGAAGATTCCTTCGAACGCCTTTATATCACCCTCCTTTATTCTGGCCAGTATCATCAGTTCGTCCAGCATACATGGTGTTTTTTCTCGGTTGCCTCAAAGATAATGCAAACCGAAAACAGAACTTTCATACTTGCATGAAAAAGTTATGTTGAGATGCAGCTTATCTTCTACAAATATAGTGAAAACTATCAGATTATCAATTGGATTGCTTTCGCAATTTGCCGACTGCATTTTCCAAGGATTCCGTAGGTTCTATGATATTGTAGTTCCTCCAGAAGTCTTCGTTCCAGTACTCGTCTACCAAGTCATAAAACACCTGCTTCTGCTTGAAGGTGTTCTTGCTGGAGATGCCGGAGAGAGGGCGTTCCGTTCTATCAGTCACCACCATTTCAGAGAAAGCAGTGTAGCTGGAAGAGAACAACCTCTTTTTCCAGTCGCATTTAAAGCGGATGACATTCCGTATATAGTTCAGGTAAGTCTTGGCTCCCTGCTGCTTGTAGGTCACCAGATAGGCGACTTCCTGCGGGCGAAACCGCAAGCCGACAGGCTTCTTATGCAGAATGGCCTCCACTGCCTTCACCCGGTTTGCCATGTCCAGGCCAAACTCGGCACGTGTAAAGGAAAGCCGTTCGTAGTCTATATACAGTTTCCCGATGAACAAGACATACATCAGGCTGACCCGCGGACGGAAGCTGACTACATACTGCATGCGGTTATCCAGATTGACGGGGTCTTCCATGTGAAATTCGTAACAGTCCAAATTGTCCATACTCAACAGTGCATCATCATTCTTCACAATATCCAAATAAAGGGACAGATTGGGTCCTCCCACCACTTTCACTGCCAGCGTGTCACTCTGTTTTTGGCTCAGCAGACGGCGGCCTTTCAATAGCTGCACCTTGTCGCGGTCCACATTACGGGAGTTATAATCCGTTTTATAAATGTCCATCACTGCCTCGGACACACTGATATAGCGACGACGCTTTTGCACGGTTTCCCGATAGAAGGCAGTCAGCATATTGTCATTGCCGGAGTAGTTTACCGGAATTTTCTTGATGGCCTCTTCCACTATGACGCGGGGATTATTGCCATAAACCACAATCTCGCTCAGAAGATTGGGAGCCGGTATCATCCAGATGGTCAGCTCGCCCTTTTTTTCAAGCTCTTCCAGAGAGAGGTGGGTAGTAAGATAGCCGATGTGGGAGACTTCCAGTCCCCGGAAAGCATCCGCTTCCGCTACCTTCAAGGAGAATGTGCCGTCGGCATTGGTCACCGTTCCGATATTGTTGCCGACAACAGAGACGTTCACGTTTTCGAGTTTCTTTCTGTTGTCCTTGTTCCTGACCGTACCGGTGATGACGAGCTCCTTCACTGCTGCGTCCTGCGCCATCAACGGGGTGATTCCCGAAGATAAGAATGCAAACAAACACCCAAGTGTAAATCTTACAAAGTTTTTCATAAGGCATATTTTTAAGGGGTTTCTATTAATAAGAGCGGTAAGAAATGTAAAACCCTACAGAATGGAGAAAGAAAAAACTTCTTTTCTCTCAAGGGATAGCGTTGAAGGGGTGTCTTCGGAAAGAGTTTAGCACCAAAGACAGTTTCCACTTGTGGTTACTGCCGTTTCCACTTGAGGAAACCGGCGTTCCCACTTGGGGAAACTGGCGTTCCCACTTGGGGAAACCGGCGTTCCTGACAGGGGGAACTGTCGTTCCTGCGTGTGGGGACGGACAAGATTAGCTTAGTTGAATTGTTGGGGCTTCCGCTGGCTCAGAATAACGTAAATGATGACCGGCGCACCGATAATGGGCGTGACGGCATTCAAGGGAATAATACCCGCTTCGCCGGGTAAGACGCAAATCAGGTTGCAAAGCAGCGCCACTGCACCGCCGCTCAGGATGGTGACCGGCAATAGGGAATTGTGATTGGCCGTCCCCAATATCATGCGGGCCACATGCGGCACAGCCAGGCCGATAAAGGCTACCGGACCACAGAAGGCGGTGGTAACAGCTGTCAGGAGCCCGGTGATAATCAAAAGCCAGTTGCGCACACGGCGGATGTTTACGCCAAGATTTTCGGCATAGCGCTCTCCCAGCAGCAAGGCGTTCAGGGGCTTTATCAACAGTAATGAGCCGAACAGCCCCACGATGGTGACCAGCGCAAAGGCCGGCATTTGCTGCAGGGAAACTCCGCCGAAGTTGCCCAGCCCCCATATCATATAGGACTGTACCCCCTCTGCCGTAGCAAAGAAGTTCAGCAGGGCAATGGCCGAAGAAGCGATGTAGCCTATCATGATGCCTGTTATCAGCAGCATAATGTTGCTCTTTATCAGCGTGGAAAAGAAAAGGATAAGTGCCATAATCAGCATGGCTCCGATAAATGCACCAAGCAGTACGGAGAAGAAGCCGGACAGGCTGAACGCTCCTGCCGTGATGCTGCCTCCAAACAGCAGCATGACGAAGGCCACTCCCAGACTTGCCCCAGAGTTGATGCCCAGAATGGATGGTCCTGCCAGTGGATTCTTAAAAGCCGTCTGCAACATCAGCCCGCAAACAGACAATGCGCCACCGCAAAGCAGCGCCGTCAGCGCTTGGGGCAAACGGGATTCCCAAAGGATAAAGCTCCAACTTGCCTTCTCCCCCTCTCCGCCGAGCAGGATACGAAAAACATCGGCAGGCGGAATCGAGACCGACCCCACCAACAGATTGCCCGCAAACAGCAATAAGATGACTACTCCCATCCCGATACCATATTTCCAGCCTTTACTCATAATAATATTCATCACTCACTCCTTCAGTCTGCAAAAATAGCGCAAACCTCCCAAATCTCCTATTTCGGGATGGAGAATCTGTATCAGGTCTGCCAGCAAATAGTCGGGACGGAAAGGCGTCTCTTCGTAGAAAGGCACCTTTGCCGTGTTGCAACCATAGATGTTTCGGGTCTTGAAAGCCTTGAAGCCAGTGTAGCCTATGTAGTCCGCCTCGAGGTCTGCATAGGTCATGTCTCGGTCGCGGTTGTACTTCACCAGCCAGAAGTCGGCATCACCTGCCTTGTCGAACACCGTCTCAAAAGAAAGGGGAACGGAACCGCTATGCGCATCGTCGGCAAAAGCATATCGCCCGCAAGCATCCTGAAAAAGCCTGCCCATGGTGCTGCGTCCGCCTGGAACGTACCATGCCGAGCCGCTTTTCAGCTCGCTGATAACGGAAAAGGACGTGGAGGAAAGCTGTGCACGCGTCTTCAGCCGCTGATAGCAGCTGTCCACTTCGGCAAAGAGATTGTCCGCCTGCGCTGTTGCTCCAAACAGCAGTCCGTAGAAGCGCATCCACTCGGCACGCCCCAGGGCGGAGGTTTCCATGTAGTCGGCACACTCGATGATGGGGATGTCCAGCTTCTCGATGCGACCGTAGCCTCCGCTGTTCTCGAACGGAGAGAGCAGGATGGCATCGGGGTGCAGGTCGATGATACGTTCCATGTCGGGGTTCATGCCGTCGCCACAATCGGCGATGGTGCCTTGTCGGCAAGCTTCGTGCACGGCAGGCAGCTTGATGTACTTCAAGTCGCAGACGCCGCCGATGCTGCCAAATACGCCCAGATTATCCATCAGTCCGCAATGGACGGAGGAATAGATGACTGATTTAGCAAGCGGTGTACGCACTACGGTGCCTGCCGGAAGATGTGCCGGGAGTTCGCGGTCTTTGGGGACCAGCACATAGGTATGCAGCGTGTGCAGCGTATCCCAAGGATTGCGCAGGGTGGCGAGGGTGTAGTCGGGATAGGAGACTAAAGTGAGGTTCTCTGCATAACGTAAGGGAATGGTATCACCTTCCACATTAGAAAAGGCACTCTTGCTCTTTCCTCCGCAGGAGGAAAGAGCAAGAGTGCAACTAAGCAGACAAATAAACAGTATCTTTTCATTATTACTACAAAGCGTAAATATTATAATTTTTTACAAGTTCTTCATAGGTCATATTATCAATAGTAGGCAAACGATTTATTAAATCCCGCATTGCATATTCATCTATATATCGATCTTTATATATAGACAGTGCATATTTCTTTTCCTTAAATTCTAAATTACTAACAAGATAAATAGTATTACCATATACAAACTTCTTTAAATACTTTTCTTCAAATACACTAAAATTAAACGCCTGCGATGCAGGTCTACTATCTTCATCTGCAAATTCAAATGACATATCATCAAATTCAAATGGCGTACCGTTAATAACTTTCAATCCGAACATTCCACTAACTCTTTTTGCCTCCTCCTTAAGATAAGATTTATAATTCTCCGTTGCATATATAACTTTATGTCTTAAAGCAATAGCAGAACCAAATCTAGTATATAAATTAGTTTCAAATATATAAAACTGCCCATTCCAAAGACGTATTTTTATGATAACATAAGGCTCACTCAATTTTTCTATCTGACTTACCCCCGTTTCATAATATTTATTAATTTGACTTTTAAGATTTACCTCCACTATTAAATCCGTAATAGGTATAAGCCCTCCATTTCCAAATTCTACAATATTATGTGTACTTTTATCATTTAAAGAAGAAACCCATGCAGACAAATCCACATTAGTATTCTTTACTTCTTTAGGAATTGAAAAAGAAGCAAAACTTGAATTTCCCCCAATAGTTCTGATTGACATCATTATCGAACTAAACTCATTTGTTATAGATGTACCACTATTGTTACCTCTCCCCAATCCTAAGTTTCCCGACACATTTCCATCTTTATCCTCGTCATACTTGAAACCATAAGAAGCCTCTATCTCATTACTCATCTTGCTTTCTTTCGTTTCATTCGTTTCTGTCTTTTTATATATACCAGCATATTGTGCCGTAGCTTTTCCTCCTACAACAAAATCAGTCAAGACAACCCCCCCATAATTAGAAAAAAATTCGCTAGGATGAGTATTATACAACTCATCTTTAAAGGTTTCGGAGAGATATTTTTCTTTAATTTTAGATTGTATGTTTGAGCTATACTGCAATCTATAACAAGAATCTCTTACTATAATATTCAATTCTCCAAAAGTTGTATTTTTATCTTCAATCATTGACTTTGAAAATACCGATGATAGGTTTCTTTTATTACCTATTGAAAATAATCCAAGATTAAGTTTAAAACCTCCTGAGACACTATTTGTCACAGTTGAATTAGAAACATATCTATCAAAAGTTGCGTATGAAAAGCTACTGGCAGCTCCCGTGTTATTCTTCCAAGCATCTAAATATTTAGGATTATCCTTGTAAAGTTTATCTATATCAATAACCTCATATCCAAGATTTCGAGTATCTTCTAATGGATAAATATCATCTTTAAACGAATACCCTAAAAATCGTCGATGAGACGTGCTTGCATAATCCTTGGTCACACCTCTAGTTGCAGTAAGCACGGATTTATAATCAGAAGGAATCCAAGGATAATTAGGATTTCGTTCCTTCAAAACTATTGCTTTACTTTCAGACATAACTTCTATATTCATATCATCAGATATATCTGTACAAGACACTATAGAAACAAATAAGAAAATAAAACACACTATTGTTTTCATAGTCACATTATTTAAATTATCATTTATCAACATTTTACCACACATTAAGCTTAAAACATCTTTATGGTTTCAAGAAATCATAAATAGCCTATAATTTAGATTAATCTACGGTACATACATATTGTCATGTAGCATCATAACTATTAATAAACTATTCTTCAGTAATCGGAACAGCTTTATTATTTTTAACGAAATCAATTAAAGAAAACAACGGAATTAGGATTCATACCTCCTGCATCGAACTGCTCTATAAAGGTACCGTCTTTCTTGAAACGATAAATAGTGCCGTTCGTGGTATATTCAGAAGTACCAATATAGAAATCACCGTTATTATCATTTACTTCCAACATATAAATCGTAGAAGTTTTCAACTTTTCCGGTATATCTTTCAAGAAAGAAGCTTCATCCATCTTTCCAGTCTTTATATTATAAGTAAAAAAAGAAGTGGTAGGATTGGTGTAATTTGAATAAGTCAAATAGAGAATATCATCATCAGCACACATACGGGTGGCACTGCCCAATTCCGTCACCTTATTGTTGGCAGCAGGGTCTATCATCTGCAATGAATAGCCAACATCTCCATAATTGCCCCATGAAATCAAAAAGACTTTATCATCCTCTTCAATCAAAGCATTGGGGTTTAAAGCTACCGTCAACGTCTCTTTCAGCTTGAAAGTGCGTAAATCTATCACCTTTACGTCATTGTGATAAGTGCTCCAATCAGCAGTACAGCTATTCGCCACATACAGCATATCCTCGCAGATTACCACACCTTCCAGATTGTCGCCAAGTCCAGGCAGTTTATCCACTACCTCCAACGTTTTCGCATTGATTTTAGCTACAACTCCTCCGTAGAAGGAAGCATAGATATATCCATCTTCAGCATCGATATAGCGAATACCGCCACTAAGGTCATTATCACCAACAAACGAAACACGTTTCAACTCCACACCTGCGGCATTCAGCTTAGTCAGATAATTAGAGCCATAAACGGCTATATATATTTCATCTTCATACTCAATCATACTCTGACCAAGGTCACCCAACTTGGCATTGTTTTGGGTCTTGTAGATATCACTGATAAAATCCGCATCCTTATTGGGTGCATAAAAGGCAAGTCCTGCATTATTAGCGTTCCAACCACCTTCGTTCAGAATATAGACACGCGTCTGCGGCAGTGTCACCTTCGACCCGCCGTCATCCAGAGAATCATCATCGTCGTCACTACAAGATGCCAAAGAGACACCCAAAGCAAGCATGCAGAGCATGCCAAATAATAAGCTTCTTACTTTCATAATTACAGTTGTTATTGTTTATAATTAGTTTTTGTTGTTCATAAATAGATTATTCAAAACTTGAAAGTACCCGTCAACCGCCACGAACGGCCCGGCATAGGATAATATTTTATCACGTCATACTGTTCATCGGTCAGATTTATAATCTCGGCCTGCAACAGAAGCCGGCAACCGCCCAAAGCAAACTCATGAGAGAGGCTCATCGTATGCTCCAGATAGCCCTCAATCTCATTCTCCGGAATGTTCTGCGACAAATAGTAGCGCTTTCCCACTCCTACCGCCGAGTAGCCCACATTCACCCACGGCGTTTCTACAATGGCGGACGCGTTTCCGCTATGAAGAGGAGTATAAGGCAATTGGTCCTTATAGTTCTTCGCGTCGGAATCGGTCAGGTCAATGGCCTTTTGCCATGTATATCCGCCCGACATAATCAGCCTTATTTTCTCCGTCAATGGAACGGTTGCCGCCAAAGTGGCATCCACACCTGCGGCATGCACCTTGCCGTAGTTCGCCATCTTCCACGCATAGGTGGTGGGAAAAGCCACAATCTTATCCGTCACATCATTATAGTAACCGTCGAGCGTAACGGAGATATAGTCGAACACAGACAATCCGGATTTGCTCCATGTGATGCCGACATTATATTCGTCTGCCTTCTCGGGTCGCAGATTGCGGTTGCCCAGCCGGTAGTAATAGAGGTCGTTGAAAGTGGGCAGACGGAACGTACTCTTATACATCAATCGGAAATACAGCGACTCGTCCTGCCAAGGCTGCATACTGACTGATAAAGAGGGGGCAAAGCGATGGAAGTCATCGGGGACCGTACCTTTCTCGGCATGCTCCGAAGTGGCGGTATGCCCCAGCGAGGCCGTGGCCGTGAGCCATCCTTGCCGGTAGCGTGCATTGAAGGCACTGATGGAAGTATATCTTGTGGGGAAAGGACATTCCGGCAAACTGTTGCGCAACTTGTTTATCACCCCGTCCTGCGCCAACGAAAGGGTCAAAGCTTCCAAAGGACGGTAGAGAACGGTCGCGGAAATATAATATTCGTCTTGCCGGTGATTTTCCCGATAATATCCGTCGGTATATTCCTTGCCCTCATCCTTATATTTGTTCCAGCCATGATTATACTTTGCTTGTGCCTGCAGACTCCACCGGGGCGAAAAATGCTTTCTATAACGTGCCTGCACAAAAGTATTCTCATCCCAAAGCGTTTCATCGGAAAGGGGATTATAGAGCGTAACTGCCCCCGGAAGTCCCCGGCGGGAATAGAAGTAGTAACCCTTCACATCCAGTTCGCTGTCATCCTTGAAAGTATGATAAAGGGTGGCTTCGCCCTGCCAGGAATAGATGCCGGAGTTGTTACGTTTCTCTTCCGTCACGTATTTCCCATTGACCAGCGTGAAAGGGTAATTCCCGTCCGCCCTCATATAACCGGCATCTACCGCCAACCGTGTACGGCTGCCCAGCTTCTGCCACCAGCGCAGCGAGGGGCTGATCATGCCGAACGAACCTCCGCGCACCCGTGCCTGGAAAGCGGCATTGCGCCCGTCATCGAAATGAGGCTTTTCCGTCTCTATGCCCAGCACACCGGCCGACGCATACAAACGGGCAGACTGCAACAAGTCCTCCGACTGCCCGATGGCGAGCGAAAGCATGGAAACATTGTCCAGCGAGAAACGCCCGATATCTATCTGCCCTGCCTGGCAGTTACTCACCGCCACCCCATCATAGCTGACGGCCGTATGGGCTGCCCCCATATTGCGTATGGAAACCGTTTTCAGTCCTCCAATGCCTCCATAGTCCTTGACATTGGCTCCGGCAAAACGACGCACAGCATCTGCCATATTCTGTATTCCCAGCCGACTGATATCCTGCCGTGACATCGTCTGTATGGGTACGGCAGAAGTCACTTTATTGGGCACCCTGCGTGCTGTCACTGTCACTTTCTCTATCTGATGCACTTTCCCCGTAATCGTATCTCCCCCTACCTCCTGGGCAGAGAGCCGGAGTATGCTTACACCCAATGAGACAACACAGGCCAGTAGTATCTTAGTCCTTCCCGACATAGAATAAATGAAGATTATCTTAAACCATTTGCGCACTGCCCACTTTCCTCGAATGGACAATTTTCCGACTTTGTTTTGCAGGTCTTCTGACTCGTTCCCGGTACATCGCCTTCCCGTTCTTTCTGAAGAGCAGTGGCACAAGTATGATACACCAAGCATGGAACTCACAGCAGCGGGACTGTTCGGGACTTTCACCCGATTCCCTTTTCATCCGCTTCTCCGGATAGAGAACGCAGAACAAAACGTGGGACAAAGATATAAATAAGAAACATAAATAAAAGAAGTTTCAGTAAACAATAAAACGAATACTACCGTTTTATCAGTCATTTTCCTAACTTTGTGACATAAACCCCAAAATCAAATTGCCATGAAATATAAGTTATTGGTTCTTGATGTAGATGGAACGCTACTCAATGATGAAAGAGAGATCGTAAAAGGACATTAGCAGCTCTGCTAAAGGTCCAGCAGATGGGAGTACGCATAGTTTTGGCATCCGGCAGACCAACTTATGGGTTAATGCCACTGGCCAAAACCCTCGAACTTGGCAATTACGGAGGGTTTGTTCTCTCCTATAACGGTTGCCAAATAATAAATGCACAAAACGGGGAAATACTGTTCGAGCGACGTATCAATCCGGAAATGTTGCCTTATCTGGAAAAGAAAGCCCGCAAAAACGGCTTTGCCATTTTCACCTACCATGATGACAACATTATAACAGACAGCCCGGAGAATGAACACATAAAGAAGGAAGCCCAGCTAAATAATCTGAAGATAATCAGGGAAGATGAGTTCTCCACCGCCATAGACTTTGCGCCTTGCAAATGCATGCTGGTGAGTGATAAAGAGAAAGCGCTGGTCGAACTGGAACAACATTGGAAAAAACGCCTGGCTGGAACTTTGGACACATTCCGTTCCGAATCTTACTTTTTAGAAGTAGTGCCCTGCGGAATTGACAAAGCAAATACTTTAGGTGTTCTGTTAGAACATCTGGGAGTAAAACGTGAAGAAGTCATTGCGATTGGAGATGGCGTATGCGATGTAACCATGCTCCAACTGGCCGGTATGGGTATAGCTATGGAACATTCACAAGATTCGGTAAAGGTCTGTGCTGACTATGTGACGGCATCCAATGAAGAGGACGGGGTTGCCTTGGCCGTAGAAAAAATAATATTGGCAGAAGTGCATGCAGCAGAGATTCCTCTTGATTTACTGAACGAACGGGCACGACACGCATTGATGGGAAACTTGGGAATTCAATATACCTATGCCGACGAAGACCGTGTGGAAGCAACAATGCCGGTAGACCATCGTACCCGTCAGCCTTTTGGCATTTTGCATGGCGGGGCTACTCTTGCATTGGCGGAAACAGTTGCCGGACTCGGTTCAATGATTCTTTGCCAGCCGGACGAGATTGTAGTAGGAATGCAGGTCAGTGGAAACCACATATCTTCTGCACATGAAGGAGATACAGTGCGTGCAGTAGGAACAGTTGTACATAAGGGACGTTCCTCCCATGTATGGAATGTAGACGTGTTTACTTCAACAAACAAACTAGTGTCTTCCATACGGGTAGTCAACAGTGTGATGAAAAAGAGATGACCGACGAAGAAATAAGTAATTTGACAACTATTGATGCATTTATTCAGCGGAAGCAGCCGTTTGCTGTTTACCGCATTCCCGGGGAGAAAGTTCCCCGTCTGTTGACACAGGCGGAAGGAGCGGTCCGTTTGATATACGATTTGAAAGAACTGAATGGACAGAGAGGATTTGTAATTGCTCCGTTTCAGGTGAGTGAGTCATGTCCGGTTGTGTTGATTCAACCCGATCAGTGGGGGCAACCTTTGCCGATTGACAATGATACGGCAGAAGAACGGGAAGTCGCTTTGCGGATGCAAGGACAAGAATCGTTCCTGACTTCTTCTACGGAGGAATATGCCTCCTGCTTTCATACCTTTATAAATGCTTTGCGTGATAATACTTTTGATAAATTAGTACTTTCACGTCATCTTACTATTGATAAAGTATCCGGTTTTTCTCCTTTGTCTATATTTCGTGCAGCGTGCAGG
>CAJJYX010000009.1 GCA_905197435.1 uncultured Bacteroides sp. | reverse complement strand
GTCAAAGAACACTTGATGATTACTTTTTACACAACCTCCCGGGAGGAGGAGAATTTGAATAGTATCGGCTGCAGGAAAGAACAATAAGAGAATAAGAAAGAACAAGAAGGAAGAATAAGAAAGAGCAATAAGGAAGAATAAGAAATTAAATCAGGTTATAGATACAAGATAGATTATGGAAAGCAGTTCTGAATTACGAACCAACGACTACCTCAAAGGGATTGTATCCAACCTTCCCGAAAGTCCCGGTATTTACCAATATCTGAATACCGAAGGAATCGTCATATACGTAGGAAAGGCAAAGAATCTGAAGCGAAGGGTATCCTCCTACTTCAACCGGGAGCACGAGCCGGGAAAGACACGGGTGCTGGTAAGCAAGATTGCAGATATCCGGTATATCGTGGTGAATACGGAAGAAGACGCACTGTTGCTGGAGAACAATCTCATCAAGAAATACAAGCCACGCTACAACGTACTGCTGAAAGACGACAAGACGTATCCCAGCATCTGCGTACAAAATGAATACTTTCCACGCGTATTCAGGACCCGGAGAATAATCCGGAACGGCTCCTCCTATTATGGCCCCTACAGCCATATACCTTCCATGTATGCATTGCTCGACCTCATCAAGCATCTCTATCCCTTACGCACGTGCAACCTGAACCTCTCTCCGGAGAACATACGTGCCGGGAAGTTCAATGTCTGCCTGGAATATCACATCAAGAACTGTGCAGGACCCTGCATCGGCAAGCAAAGCCAGGAAGAGTACCTGAAAAACATCGCCGAAATCAAGGAAATCCTCAAAGGGAACACCCAGGAGATAGAGCGGATGCTTTTCCAACAAATGCAGGAACTGGCCGCCGAGATGAGATTTGAAGAGGCGCAGAAGATAAAGGAGAAATACCTGCTGCTGGAAAACTACCGGGCGAAATCGGAAGTGGTAAGCAACATACTGCATAACATCGACGTATTTTCCATCGAAGAAGACAGTGACGGGAAGTCGGCTTTCATCAACTACCTGCACATCACGAACGGCGCCATCAACCAAGCCTTTACCTTTGAATACAAAAAACGGCTGAACGAAACCAAAGAAGAGCTGCTGTCCCTCGGCATCATTGAAATGCGGGAAAGATACAAGAGCCGCTCACGCGAAATCATCGTGCCTTTCGAGCTGGACATGGAGCTGAAAGACGTCATTTTCACCATCCCGCAACGGGGAGACAAGAAAAAGCTGCTGGAACTCTCCATTCTCAACGTGAAGCAGTACAAAGCCGACCGCCTGAAACAAGCCGAAAAGCTGAATCCGGAACAACGGACCGTGCGCCTGCTGAAAGAGATACAGCAAGAGCTGCACCTGGACCGTCTGCCCATGCAAATAGAATGTTTCGACAATTCCAACATCCAAGGCTCCGACCCCGTGGCGGGCTGCGTGGTCTTCGTCAAGGGAAAACCGTCCAAGAAAGACTATCGCAAGTACAACATCAAGACCGTAGAGGGACCGGATGACTATGCCTCCATGAAAGAGGTCGTAAAACGCCGCTATCAGCGCGCCATGGACGAGAAAACACCCCTGCCCGACCTCCTTATCACCGACGGCGGAAAAGGCCAAATGAGCGCCGTAAAAGAGGTGATGGACGAGCTCGGACTGAATATTCCCATTGCCGGACTTGCCAAGGACGGCAAGCACCGTACTTCCGAATTGCTGTACGGCTTCCCGCCCCAAACCATCGGGCTGAAACAGAATACTCCCCTCTTCCGCCTGCTGACGCAGATTCAGGATGAAGTGCACCGCTTTGCCATCACCTTCCACCGCGACAAACGCAGCAAACGGCAGATAGCCTCTGCACTGGACGAAATAAAAGGCATTGGTGAAAAGACAAAAAACACACTGCTCAAAGAATTCAAAAGCGTGAAACGCATCCGCGAAGCATCTGCCGAAGAGTTGGCAACCGTAGTGGGAGAAACTAAAGCAAAAATCATCCAAGCCTATTTCGAAGGAGAATAGTTACTGATTATCAGACGATTACAGCAGATTTAACAGACAATGGAGTCTGGCAAGACAGACACCGGTGTTCGAGCGGACAGACACCGGTGTCTGTCGCAACAAACCCTGGTGTTTGAGACGACAAAGCCCGGTGTCTGTCAAAACGCCCGATAATGCCCGATAAATCAGCCCGTAAAGCCATGCACACAACGAATTAATTCGTAACTTTGCCTCCTCAAAAGGACAACAATAACATGAGAGTAGTGATACAACGTGCCGGACATGCTTCCGTCACCATCAACGGAACCTGCAAAGCCTCCATCGGAAAGGGCTTCATGATACTCGTGGGCATTGAAGAATCCGATGGAAAGGAAGATATAGACTGGCTTTGCAAGAAAATAGTCAACCTGCGCGTCTTCGATGACGAGAACGGCGTAATGAATAAATCCATCCTTGAAACAGGCGGTGAGATACTGGTCATCAGCCAGTTCACCCTCCACGCCTCCACCAAGAAAGGCAACCGCCCCTCCTACATACGGGCGGCACGACCGGAAATATCCATCCCGCTGTACGAACAATTCTGCAAGGAATTGAGTTTGGCATTAGGCAAAGAAATAGGCACCGGCGAATTTGGAGCCGACATGAAGGTGGAACTGATGAACGATGGCCCGGTGACCATCTGTATAGATACAAAAAACAAGGAATAATGACGTTAGAAGAAGCACAGAAACAAGTGGATTCCTGGATAAAGGAATACGGAGTACGCTATTTCAGCGAACTCACCAACATGGCCGTACTGACCGAAGAAGTGGGCGAATTGGCCCGCGTCATAGCCCGCAAGTATGGCGACCAATCCTTCAAGGAAGGAGAAAAAGACAACCTCGACGATGAGATAGCAGATGTCCTCTGGGTACTTCTCTGCATTGCAAACCAGACCGGAGTGAACCTTACAGAGGCTTTTCAGCGCAACCTTGAGAAGAAAACCAGACGTGACCAGACAAGACATATCAATAATCCAAAACTGAAAGAACATGGAGAATAATGAGCCTACCCAAAGCAAGTATGATGCCGCCCTGGCAAAGTACAACACCCGACTGAATGATGCGGAAATAGCTGCACAAGCAGCCCGAATCATCGCAGAGAAAGTACCGGCAAACGATACATTGGAAGTGAAGAAATTCCTGTTCAACTGCATCGACCTCACCACCCTGAAGAGTGAGGACAGCGATGAAAGCGTCATGAAGTTCACCCAGAAAGTGAACAAGTTCGACGAAGAATTCCCCGACCTGAAGAATGTGGCCGCCATCTGCGTATACCCCAATTTTGCAGAAGTCGTAAAAGATACGCTGGAAGTGGAAGATGTGAGAATTGCTTGTGTATCAGCAGGTTTTCCCTCTTCTCAGACTTTCATCGAAGTGAAAGTGGCAGAAACCGCCATGGCTCTGATGGAAGGCGCCGACGAAATAGACATCGTTATTTCAGTGGGCAAATTCCTGGCAGGAGACTATGAAGGCATGTGTGAGGAAATACAAGAACTCAAGGCAACCTGCAAGGAGCACCACATGAAGGTAATCCTCGAAACCGGAGCCTTGAAAACTGCCTCGAACATCAAGAAAGCCTCTATCCTCTCCATGTATTCGGGTGCCGATTTCATCAAGACTTCCACCGGCAAACAGCAACCTGCCGCCACTCCGGAGGCTGCCTTGGTCATGTGCCAAGCCATCAAGGAATATCATGAGCTGACGGGCATCAAGGTGGGTTTCAAACCTGCAGGAGGAATCAATTGCGTGAATGATGCGCTGATTTATTACACCATCGTCAAGGAAGTGCTCGGTGAAGAGTGGCTGAACAATGAGCTGTTCCGTCTGGGAACCAGCCGGCTTGCCAACCTGCTGCTCTCGGAAATAAAGGGCGAGGAGATGAAATTCTTCTAAGGATAAGGAGAAGCCGCGATTCCTATAAAAAGAAGGTGTGCCGAAACTCTGACAGACATCTCATCCTTGTCAGAGTTTCGGCACACCCTCTTTTTTTGTTATATCATCGACCGGAAACAGTTCCGTCACTTTTCCCGTTCCACCACATAGTCCAGATACCCCGCAAGCGCCGCTTTCACATCCGTATCGGGCAAAGAAGCCAGCAGAGAAAGAGCCTTTTCCTTATAGGCATACATCACCTGCGAAGCATACTCTATTCCTCCATGTTGCTTGGTAAACTCGATTAAATGGGCTATTTCATCAGGAGTTGCCTCCCCTTTCTTTATCTTTACGGCAATCTCTCCGGCCGTTTTATCCTTCACGGCATTGAGCACATGAAGCGCGGGCAGGGTCAACTTCCCTTCCACCATATCATTTCCGGTAGGCTTTCCTATCTCTTTACTCTCGAAATAGTCGAAAATATCATCCTTTATCTGGAAACAAAGCCCGATGTACTCGCCGAACAAACGCGCAGATTCCGCCTTTTCATCGCCGGCTCCCACAGAAAGAGCGCCTGCCTTTGTGCAAGCAGCAAAGAGTACGGCCGTCTTTTTACGGATAACATCAAAATAAACGTCTTCCGAGAAATGGAGGTTGCTGACATTGGAGAGTTGCAGAAGTTCACCTTCGGCCAAATCCTGCCCCAAGGAAGAAACAATGTCAATGATGTCATGATTGCGGGTCATGCCCACTTGCACCAATGCCGTCGCAAGCAGATAATCACCTGCCAACACAGCTACCTTGTTATTGAAAATGGCATTGACGGAGAGTTGCCCACGACGTTCGGTGCTTTCATCCACCACATCATCGTGCACAAGGCTGGCATTATGAAGAAGTTCCAATGCAACCGCAGCATGCAGGGTTGCAGGACATACTTTGCCAAAAAGCTTCGCAGCCAGAAGCACCAGAATAGGGCGCATCATCTTCCCGTTCTTTTGCCGGATGTGCGCAATTACACTGCCCAACAAAAGGTCGGAACTGGAGAGAGCGCCTTCAAAAAGTTTCTTGAAGTCCTCCAATTCCCCGGAAATCGGAAATCTTATAAGTGATGAGTTGTCCATGCATCGCTATTTGCCCACAAAAATAGTAATAAAACGGTTAATACGGTATTTTTTTGTACTTTTACCATGAAAAAAAAGGATTAAATGTATGAATTCAATCGATAAACTGTTTCTGCTCGATGCATACGCACTGATATATCGGGCCTACTACGCATTCATCAAGAACCCGAGAATCAACTCAAAAGGATTCAACACTTCGGCCGTTCTGGGCTTCGTGAATACCTTGGAAGAGGTGCTCAAAAAAGAGAATCCCACGCACATAGGAGTAGCTTTCGACCCATCGGGTCCCACCTTCCGCCACGAAGCCTACGAGCAGTACAAGGCGCAGCGCGAAGAGACACCCGAAGCCATCCGCCTCTCCGTACCTATCATAAAGGATATCATCCGCGCCTACCGCATCCCCATCCTCGAGGTGTCGGGCTATGAAGCCGACGACGTGATAGGCACGCTCGCCACCGAAGCCGGACGGCAGGGCATCACTACCTATATGATGACTCCCGACAAGGACTATGGGCAACTGGTATCGGACAATGTCTTCATGTACCGCCCCAAACATACCGGCGGGTTCGAAGTCATGGGCACCGAAGAGGTAAAGACGAAATTCAGCATACAATCCACAGAGCAGGTCATCGACATGCTCGGACTGATGGGTGATGCTTCCGACAACATCCCCGGCTGTCCGGGTGTGGGCGAGAAAACCGCACAGAAACTGATTGCCGAATTCGGCAGCATAGAAAACCTGCTGGAGCATACCGACCAACTGAAAGGCGCGCTGAAAACAAAAGTGGAGACAAACCGGGAGATGATTACCTTCTCCAAATTCCTTGCCACCATCAAAACGGATGTCCCCATCCGGCTCGACATGAATTCGCTTGTCCGGGAAGAACCGAACGAAGAAGAGCTCCGCAGGATTTTCGAAGAATTGGAATTCCGCACGCTCATCGACCGGGTACTTAAAAAAGGAAACGGCAATGCCTCCTCCCCTGCCCCGGCCTCTCCGGCACCCGACCCCTTTGCCGGAACTCTGTTTGCCCAGCAGCAAACCTCTGCTCCCGAAAACAGCGCCCCCGTTCAAGGCGATTTGTTTGCAAATTTTGCGGGCAACGGGACGGACGCTTCTGAAAATTCAAATCTGACGCGGTTAGAAATGCTCGATGTAGACTATCAACTCATTGATACAGAAGAGAAAAGAAAGGAAATTATTCAAAAGTTACTTACAAGTGAAATTCTCTCAATAGATACCGAAACCACCGGAACCGAGCCGATGGACGCCGAATTGGTGGGGATGAGCTTCAGCGACATCGAAAATCGGGCATACTATGTACCCGTGCCCGCCGAGCGTGAGGAAGCCTTAAAAATTGTAAACGAGTTCCGCCCGCTCTTTGAAAATGAAAAATCCATGAAGGTGGGACAAAACATCAAGTACGATATGATTATCCTCCAAAATTACGGAATCCGGGTGAAGGGCAAACTTTTCGACACCATGCTCGCCCATTACGTGCTTCAACCCGAACTTCGCCATAACATGGACTATCTGGCGGAAATCTATCTGCACTACCAGACCATCCACATCGACGAGCTGATTGGAGAGCGGGGCAAAAACCAGAAGAACATGCGCGACCTTCCGCCCGAGGATGTCTACCGTTATGCCTGCGAGGATGCGGACGTCACCCTCAAACTGAAGAATGTACTGGAAAAGGAGCTGAAAGAGCAAAATGCCGAACATCTGTTCTACGAGATAGAGATGCCGCTTGTGCCCGTGCTCGTCAACATAGAGAGCAACGGAGTGCTGCTCGACACGGAAGCATTGAAACAATCGTCCCGGCACTTCACCGTCCGCCTGCAGGAGATTGAAAAGGAAATCTACGAGATGGCAGGCGAAACGTTCAACATCAGTTCCGCCAAGCAGGTGGGCGAGGTACTCTTCGACAAACTGAAAATCGTGGAGAAGGCGAAAAAGACCAAGACCGGACAATACGTTACTTCCGAAGAAGTGCTGCAAAGCTATCGCAACAAGCACGACATCATCGGGAAGATACTGGAATACCGCGGACTGAAAAAGCTGCTGAGCACCTACATAGATGCCCTGCCCCAGCTCATCAATCCACGCACGGGACGCATCCACACCTCCTTCAACCAGGCGGTGACAGCCACCGGACGCCTCAGCTCCAGCAACCCCAACCTGCAGAACATCCCCATCCGCGACGAAGACGGAAAGGAAATCCGCAAAGCATTCATCCCCGACAATGGCTGTGAGTTCTTCTCTGCCGACTACTCGCAGATAGAGCTGCGCATCATGGCGCATCTCAGCGGAGACAAGAATATGATAGACGCCTTCCTCAGCGGGCACGACATCCACGCCGCCACCGCTGCCAAGATATATAAGATAGACATAAACGACGTAACGGCCGACATGCGCCGCAAGGCGAAAACGGCAAACTTCGGCATCATCTACGGCATCTCCGTCTTCGGACTGGCCGAACGCATGGGTGTTTCCCGCCAGGAAGCCAAGGAGCTGATTGACGGATATTTTGAGACCTACCCGCAGGTCAAGGAGTACATGGACAAAAGCATCCAGGTGGCACGCGAAAACGGCTATGTGGAAACCATCTTCCACCGCAAGCGTTTCCTGCCGGACATCAACTCAAGAAACGGGGTGGTCCGGGGTTATGCCGAACGGAATGCCATCAATGCTCCCATCCAAGGAAGTGCCGCCGACATCATAAAAGTAGCCATGGCACACATCTACCAGCGCTTCCAAGCTTACAATCTGAAAGCAAAGATGATTTTGCAGGTTCATGACGAACTAAATTTCAGTGTTCCGGAAGCAGAAAAGGAACTCGTACAGAAAATTGTAATCGAGGAGATGGAACAGGCATATCGCATGCAAGTACCCCTGAAAGCCGATTGTGGATGGGGAAAGAACTGGTTGCAGGCACACTAAACAACTCAATAACTTTATTTAACTTACAATCAGAAAGCAATAGAAGCAATCCTTTCGAAATGCAGTTTGCACACCAGAATATCCAGCAGCCCCACTGCCGGATATTTTTTGTTCATCTATCTTGCCAAAAAGAAAGCATACCAAAGGGGCAGCTCTTGACATATTGATAAAATTTAATTCAATATTCGCATTTATGTCAATTTAATACGTACCTTTGCAGCGTTATCAACGACATATTGATAGAAAATAGAAAGTTAAACTAAAAAGACATAGAACCATGAAAGCAAAAGTATCTTTAAAAACAGTGATTGTTTCAGCACTTCTCTTAGTGTGTGGCTTAAATGTATCAGCCGACAACAAGAGCAACCTCATTTACAATTCGGAAGAAGTAAATGGCGTGAAGGTAGCAGAAACCGTATACAAGATGGACGGAAACACGCTCGCCAACTATATGAAGTATAATTATAAGTATGACGACCAGAACCGCATGACGGAAAGCGAAGCCCTGAAATGGAACAGCACCAAGAATGCATGGAGCAATGACATGTGCATCCGCTATGCATACCAAGGTAAGACGGTGACCACCACTTACTATAAATGGAACAACAAGAAGGGCGAATATGTACTGGTTCCCGAAATGACGGTAATCATGGACAACCCTAACATGTAATTGACGAACTCTCTCTTAAAGTAAGAAATTTATTCCTAACAACAATAACCAAAACCTTTCATAAAAGAGTCGGAATGTGCGAATCATTCCGGCTCTTTTATCATATCTTCGCATCCTAAAAGAAATGCAGTATGATACCCGAGACCCTCATCACCTACATCGAAACAGAAATCATCCCCCGGTACAAGGACTTTGACAAGGCACACAACCTCTCCCACGTTCGTACCGTCATCGAAGAAAGCCTTGCCCTTGCCCGACAATATCCCGAAGCGGACAAATAACTGTTGCTCTATTCCTGAGTACTAATGGGCTGCCTCCATTCTAAAATCATAAAACTCACAAACAGACTTACCTTCAGTCTCTGATTCAAAGACAAAGAAGAGCGGCTGTTTCCCTTTATGCAGCTTTGTCGGGATAGAAAGCGGAGCATAGAACTCCCTGCAAGTACTGCCGGCCTTCACATCCACAAGTCCTATCTCAACGCCACCCTTTGTAGCCCAAGGACTGCCCAGCATAATGTGAATACAGCCATCGGTATCTTCTGCCTTCAGTCTTAGCAGCATCTGTAAGGACTTATCCCGTGGAACGGCATTCATATTCAGATATTTATATCCTACAATCGAACCGCTGGTATTATTCACCACAGGAGCAAACGGTACTTTGTGGCTGTTGTCGCCGGCGTATGGATTATTATCCCGATACACAGGCCGGATGTAAGACCCCGTATAGACATAATGAGGATATACCTCTTTGATTCCTCCCGGATTGGTGTGCCAACAAGCCAGCCCGGCTGAGATGCGCTTCATAGGATTGAGCCCTTCAAGAAGAAAACCTTCGGAATTGAATTCCCCGCGTGAAATCATGACCTTCCCGCCTTTTCCTTTTTCCACCTTCACATCAATGGCCGATACCATAGCCTGGCGTGCATAGCAATCGGTGCCTATCTGACGATGATAGAACACATACCATTGCCCGCCTATCTTACAGATACTGCCATGTGTATTCCCACCGGGCATGGCCGAAGCTATCACATTTCCTTCTTCATCATACTCACGCGCCCTGGCATCAATGATTGTTCCACCGTAGGTCCACGGTCCTAAAGGATGCTCACTATAAGCATAGGCGAGCGTATAGTTACTGGCATTCGGCAAGCCATCTTCACCCTCAACAGTAGTGCGGCTATAGATAAATACATATTTATCATCAACCTTGCGGATAGAAGATGCCTCGAAAAAACGGAATATACCTTCCTGCCGATAGCCTGAAATCATATTCTCCACGACCTCGGTACCCGGCTTTACAGTGCACATGGTAGCAGGGTCCAGCTCTGCGCCGTTCGAAATGCCAAATCCCCAATAACCATACACACGTCCGTCATCATCGACAAAAACAGCAGGGTCGAACCCCAAACAGCCGAAAGTTTCGCGAGGACGCTCCTTATTCCAGTTGCATACCGTAAACGGACCGTCAGGGCGATCACTTTTGGCAATCATCGAATTGCGTCCGCCACCTTGGTTATTCGGAAAGAGGTAATAGGTTTTCTTACCGTCTGCATCGGTAGTCATCGTCACGTCGGGAGCAAAAAGCACGTCGTCGGTCCCGTCAGGATTAAGCTTATAAAGTTCGGGCGACTCATTGATTTTAAATATCACGCCGTCATATCTCCAACGGGTCAAGTCTTCTATGGGTGCCGACCACACCACCTGGTCACGCCCGCAATACATCCATTTGAGATTATCGTGCGAACCATAAATATAAAGACGGTACTTGCCGGGGCAGTCAGGGTCCTCAAACACATAGGGCTCACCATCAGGGATAAACTCCCAAAGCGGCAGATAAGGATTCTGTGCAAATGTAGTAAAAGAGATGCTGATAAGGCATGACAAAATCATCAGGACTTTTCTTGTTCGGCTTTTCATGATCGTATTAGTTTATCAATGGCATAAAAGTATAGTTATGACAAAGTTAGCAATTATAGTATAGCCCTCGATTCCTTTGATGCAAATTAACACATTCGATGCCATTCATCCCCCCGAAAAGCACGACCATCGGTTCATGCAAAAGTCTGCTGCCCTTCGAGAAGTTTACCCGTTAAGCATTATATTTACCATAAAAGCGAAGATAAGCAGTATTGTGGCACAAAAAATGAACAAGTTCATTTTATTCTGCTCTCAGTTTGCATTATCTTTGCATCCAATTAACTGAACAATAACTAAAAAACAAGATAACACTATGGCATTAAAAGCTGGTATTGTGGGCCTTCCCAACGTGGGGAAATCCACTCTTTTCAACTGCTTGAGCAGCGCAAAGGCACAAGCTGCAAACTTCCCGTTCTGTACAATCGATGCCCAAATGGGGCAAGTGTCCGTGCCCGACGAACGACTGACGAAACTCGCCGAACTGGTTCATCCGGGACGCATCGTACCCGCCGTATGTGACATTGTCGACATTGCCGGACTGGTGAAAGGTGCCAGCAAAGGCGAGGGACTCGGCAACCAGTTTCTGGGCAACATCCGCGAATGTGACGCTATCATCCACGTGTTGCGCTGCTTCGATAACGGCAACATCGTCCATGTGGACGGCTCGGTGAACCCCGTACGCGACAAGGAAATCATCGACACCGAACTGCAACTGAAAGACCTTGATACAGTGGAAAACCGCATCAAGCGTGTGGAGAAGATAGCCAAAGTGGGCGGTGACAAAGCTGCGAAGATAGAATACGAACTCCTGCTGCGCTATAAGGAGGCACTGGAACAAGGGCTAAGCGCCCGTACCGTCGTCCCGCAGAACGATGACGAGGAACAATGTGCCAAACAGATGTTCCTGCTCACAACCAAGCCCGTACTGTATGTCTGCAACGTGGATGACACCAGCGCCGCTTCCGGCAACCAGTATGTAGAGCAGGTGCGCGAAGCCATCAAAGGCGAAGATGCCGAACTCATCATCATCTCCGCACAGACCGAAGCCGACATCGCCGAACTGGAGACATACGAGGAGAAACAGATGTTTCTCGAAGACCTGGGACTGAAGGAAAGTGGCTGCAACCGTCTGATTAAGGCTATTTACAGCTTGTTAAACCTCGAAACTTTCATCACTGCCGGAGAGATGGAAGTAAAAGCATGGACCTATCGCAAGGGATGGAAGGCACCGCAATGCGCCGGTGTCATCCACACGGACTTCGAGAAGGGGTTCATCCGGGCAGAGGTCATCAAGTACGAGGATTATATCAAGTATGGCAGTGAAGCCGCCGTTCGCGAAGCCGGAAAACTGGGCGTGGAAGGCAAGGAGTATGTGGTGCAGGACGGAGACATCATGCACTTCAGATTTAATGTGTAATGGTATTCATTTCATATCGGTGCTTCCCTGAAAGACCTTGGAAAGAAATGGTCCGCTTTTTCAAAGCTCCATTTCTCTCCGAAAGGACTTATCGAGGGAATCTCGACAGAAACCATCAAACAATAATAATTATGAAGCAAATCATCTCCCTTTTCCTTCTATTCTTCTGCACCGCCATATACGCACAACAACAAGACTCGGTAACCATCCGCGGACGGGTGACAGACTACAACGGACAGCCGATAGACAGCGTTTCGATATGGTGGCAAGACCCCTCTTTCAATGACATCGCACAAGCCGTCACCGATAAAGCCGGATACTACTCTGCACGCATCCCGAAAGGAAAATATCAAAGCGTAGGGGCCATCAACATGGCAACCTATCCACACACGGCAAAGCCCGGATTGCAGGAATCAGACTTGCGACTGGAGGTCTGGGCATGGGATTTCATTGCCGACCGCGACACCACGCTTGACATCCGGTACCACCGCATGGAAGTATACGGCTTGCGCCTCTTCCAAATTCCCGGTGGTATGCCCACCTATCAGATATACGTCCGCCCCATGAGCCTGACACGCTTCCTGCAATGGCAAAAAGAGAGGGAAAAAGAGGCTATACACGGTGAAAACCTAAGCAACATCGAGCAATCAGCCATTAGCAAACAAGCACAAGCCAGCCTGCTGGCTCCCCCTATCGACAAGCTGAAAGCCACCATTTGGATAGACGGCAAGGAAGTCCCCATCTTGATGAAGCAAGAAGTGAAAGAATACTTCAACGCCAACGAATATGGCAATGCCTACCTGCTGACGGTGGACAGACCCAAAAATCCCCAACAAGACCTCCCCTACCACATCTTTAAAGTAGAACTGGAAGACATGGAGAATGGTGATCGGGGTGAAGGGCTTTACTATATGGAAAAGGAGAACTACGTTCAATAACATTAACCATACATCACAAATGGCAAACAATAAACTGAAATACCTCATAGCAGGTACCGGCGGCGTAGGCGGAAGCATCGCCGCCTTTCTCGCATTATCCGGCAAAGACGTCACCTGCATCGCGCGTGGCGAACATCTTGCCGCCATACGCGAAAACGGATTGCAACTGCATTCCGACTTGAAAGGCGAACACTCTCTGAGAGTGAAAGCCTATACTGCGGAAGAATTTCAAGGCAAAGCAGATGTCATCTTCGTCTGCGTCAAAGGCTATTCCGTAGATTCCATTACGGAGTTGATTAAACGTGCCTCACACGAACGTACGGTAGTCATCCCTATTCTGAATGTCTACGGAACAGGCCCCCGCATCCAGCGGCTGGTTCCCGGTGTCACGGTACTCGACGGCTGCATCTATATCGTAGGCTTCGTGTCAGGCAAGGGAGAAATCACACAGATGGGAAAGATTTTCCGGCTTGTCTACGGAGCACATCGGAACACGATTGTTTCCCGTGAAACATTGGAAACCGTACAACGCGACTTGCAGGAAAGCGGTATCAAAGCCGAAATATCCGATGACATCAACCGGGATACATTCGTCAAATGGTCGTTCATCTCTGCCATGGCTGTCACCGGAGCCTATTATGACGTGCCCATGGGCGAAGTGCAGAAACCGGGTAAGGTACGCGACACCTTTATCGGACTGTCACAAGAAAGCGCGGCTCTGGGCAAGAAGCTGGGTATCGAATTCAAGGAAGATATAGTAGAGTATAACCTCAAAGTAATAGACAAACTCGCCCCCGAAAGCACCGCTTCCATGCAGAAAGACATGGCAAAAGGACATCAGAGCGAAGTACAAGGATTGCTGTTCGATATGATTACAGCTGCCGAAGAACAAGGAATCGAAGTACCGACGTATAGGATGGTGGCGGAGAAATTCAAATAAACCGCCACAAAGAATCACCCAATAAGATATTTTCATACCTTTGTCCAGAACAACCGCATAATTCAGTAATTTAATTCTTCATAACCATGCTATCACTACTCACCATCAACTGGAACCCCGACCCCGAACTGTTCAAATTCTTCGGCATATCCATCCGCTACTACGGCCTGTTATGGGTTATCGGGCTTGCTTTTGCCTACCTCATCGTACAACGCCAATATCGCGACCGCAGAATAGACGAGAAGAAATTCGAACCCCTCTTCTTCTATTGCTTCTTTGGCATACTGATAGGCGCACGCCTGGGTCACTGCATATTCTATGACTGGGCTTACTACCAGGACCATTTCGTCGAGATGATTCTCCCAATCAAGCAGACCGCCGCGGGATGGAAGATGACCGGTTACACCGGCCTTGCCAGCCACGGCGGCACGCTGGGCCTGATTATCGCCCTCTGGATGTACTGCCGCAAAACGAAGATGCACTACATGGACGTGCTCGACATGATAGCCGTTGCCACTCCTATCACCGCCTGCTGCATCCGCCTTGCCAACCTGATGAACTCCGAAATCATCGGCAAACCGACCGACGTGCCCTGGGCATTCATCTTCGAACGGGAAGACATGCTGCCCCGCCACCCGGCACAACTTTACGAAGCCATCGCCTACTTTATCTTCTTCCTGGGAATGATCTGGCTCTACAAACGCGGACAGAAGAAGCAAGAAGTCAAGCTTGAAACAGACTTCAGCACTACCCGAAGAAAATCAACCGCCGTGCAGGCCGAAGCCTCCCTACCCTATCACCGCGGCTTCTTCTTCGGCCTCTGCCTGACGGAAATCTTCGTGTTCCGCTTCTTCATCGAGTTCCTGAAAGAAAACCAGGTGAACTTTGAAGACAGCATGACACTGAACATGGGCCAATGGCTCAGCATCCCATTCGTGATTATCGGGATATACTTCATGTGCTTTTATGGGAGGAAAGCTTCCGAATAAGAAATCACTTTACTACAAACCCATATCTGCCTGCCGTCAGCTCCACCACCCGTACACCCTTAGTTTTGTCGGGCAGTGTAAGCACGGCAGTGCTATTGGCGGGTATTGTTACTTCATAATGTACACGCTTTCCTTTCCATTCCCAACAAGAAATGATTTCACCGTAGGGCGACCGGTGGCGAGCCTCAAACCGCTTCAACCCCTTTATGAAATAGGGACGAAGCAGAATGTTTCGAAAACCGGGTTGCGCGGGGTCGGGAAAGATCCCACCTAAACCTTTGTAGAACCAGGCACCAATTTCACCGAACATCATGTGATTATCCGATATGTCACGAGTGGCCTGCAAATCCCAGTTTTCGAGCAGCGTAGTGGCACCATTCACCACCCACCAACCCCATGAAGGATAAGTGTCTTGCACTGCTATCTTATAAGCTATTTCGGCATAGCCATTCTCGCTGAGTGCATTCAAGATGGCTTTGGCTCCTAATACACCCACATCCAAGTGGAAATCGCTCTCCTCCACCTTACGCGCCAAGTTAGCTGCCACTTTTCCTATCAGCTCTTCAGGTACAATATTCCATTGTAAGGGAACACTCTGTTCTGTCTGTGATCCCCCGGCATAGATACCCGTCTCGCGATTTAGAAACTTATCATTGACAGCTTGCTTTATATCCTCCGCCAAGATGCTATAATATTCATAATCGGCCTGCTTGCCAAAAAGTCTGGCTGCAGCAGCCAGTATTTTGGTATCTACATAAAAGTATACCGAAGAAGTCAGCTCTTTATTGGAGTGTGACTTCACAGGTACCCAGTCACCGCGTCCCCACGTGGTGAGATGATTGTTCGAGGTACGCTCCACATAGTCCACATAACGTTTTATGTTCTCATAACAATCGCTCAATGGCTTGCTGTCACCGTAAAAGAGATAGATATTCCAAGGAATGATGGCGATAGTACTGGTCCAGTCCAGCCCGTTGTCCGTTCCGTACCCCCACCCACCGGTGGGAATAATATCAGGCAGCACTCCGTTGGGCTGCTGCTCGTCACGATGGTCGGCCAACCACTTTTCGTAAACGGTGATTCCATCGAAGTTGTAGAATGCTGCCTCAATAGCGAAATGACCGTCACCGGTCCAACCGTTCTTCTCGCGCTGAGGGCAGTCGGTAGGATAGCCCATCAGATTGGAGAGGTAAGAATAATTGGCTGCATGAAGCAGCTTTCCTATCAGTGGGGCTGAAGCTTCCAAGCTTCCCACGGCAGGCACATCGCTGTGCATGAAGTAGGCGATCAGGCTGTTTTGGCCGAGTTCAATGGGTTTGTCTGCCACTACCTCCACATAACGAAATCCCTTATAATTAAACCGGGGCATGAACTCGTCCTCCTCGCCACTCAAGATGAGAATATCCGTCTGAAAGGGGTCTTTCTCCTTATCGCCTCGGAAGTAAACATCAATGTTCGAGAGGTGGAGACGACCGTCCGGATACAAACGTTCGCCATGCTGAATCCTGACTACCGTTCCCCGTTCACCCGAAAGACGAATACGGGTCACGCCGGCCATGTTTTGCCCAAAATCATAGACGTATGTCTTATCGTCCACCTTGCGGAAAGAGACAGCAGGAAAAGTCTCCACGTTACGAATAGGACGCACCTGCTGGGCGGTGACATTGGGAGATGGAACGCTTCGGTAACCTACCCCGTGCCACTTGGCGTCGTCAAATTCCGGAGTACTCCAGCCTTTCTGTTCCAGACGTGCATCGTAGTGCTCGCCGGTATAGATGCTGTTGAAGGTAATCGCACCCGAAGATGTCCGCCAACTGAGGTCGGTGGGAATGGTCTCCACACTTCCATCGGAGTAAGTAATGCGTAAGTCCAGACAAAAGGTAGGACGGTTGCGCCAGGGAGCACGGTCAAAGTCCCACACGGCTTTGGACTGATGATTGTACCAACCGTTACCCAAAAGTACACCGACAGCGTTATCTCCATTCCGCAATTGCGATGTCACATCGTAAGCCACATACAAATTACGGCGGTCGAAGCGGGTATAAAGAGGAGCAAGACGATGATCCCCTATCCTCTCTCCATTGATGTAAAGCTCATACAGTCCGGCAGCAGCAATGTAGGCACGCGCCGACTTTATCTTTTTGCCGGCTGTGAACTTTTTACGAAAAGAAGGAGCAGGCTCGTGATGAATATCCTTGCCATCGCCAATCCAAGCTCCCTGCCAATGCAGCATCCCCATCATGCCCGTTTCGAAGCAGGAGACGGGAGAGACAGTTTTCTTGTGCTCCATATCACCGCAGATTACTTTCCAATAATATTTAGTAAAAGGCTGCAGTCTTTTGCCCGCATAGGTCACAAGCAAATCACGGGAAGTATTCTTTCCACTATCCCACATCCCGCCACAGCCATTGACCACATTCAATGAGTCTTCGTCTACCACGACCCTCCAGGAAGTCTGAACAGCTCCCTGCCTGCTGTCTTCCATCCGCCAGGAAAGGCGTGGAGCGGGATTGTCAATACCTATAGGACTGTCAAGGTGTTCGCTCCTCAAGTCTGCCAAGCAAACTGAAGTCTGCCCTTGGGCAGTAGTGTAAGCAAAGAATGCGAATAAAATCAGTATGCTCCTTTTCATGACTTCACTGCTTATTTATTCCGTAGTAATCACCAACTCCTTACCCTCCCTTAATTGGTCATGGGTGACGAAGTAGCCGTCAATCTTTTTACCGTCATAAGAGATGCCGGTAATCTTCTTGCCCGTTCCTTTCTTCACAATAGTGAAAGGACGACCGTTCAGATTGAATGTCACTTTATCAAACAAGGGAACAGTGACAATATACTCCGGGTCGGCAGGCGAGTAAGTATAAAGGCCGATAGCATTGAGCACATACCAGGAAGACATTTCGCCGGCATCGTCCATGCCCGCATAAGCCAGCTTGTCGGCCCCCATGTCATAATAGTGGTTCATCAGGCTATCAAGCACACATTGGGCCTTCTCTTGCCTGTCTATGAAATAGTAGGTGTAGGGAATACTGTGGCCCGGCTGATTTCCATGGCAATAGTTTCCTATGAATCCGGTCAGGTTGTGAGCCTCGTAACCTCTCCAAGGTTCGCTGAATAGGGAATCCAATTTAGCATCCACCGCCTCTTTACTGGGATAGAGCTTAATCATGCCTTCTGGGTCGTGGGGCGCGAAGAAGAGGGCGTTCCATGCATTGGCCTCACGGTACATGTACTGGTAATAGGGATAATAAGGATCAAAATCCTGAATCCAACTACCATCGGCAATCTTACCTCTCCAAAAACCGGTAGAAGGGTCGAACAGAGTCTTATAGTTGTTGGAGCGCTCCATCATCAGTTTATAGTTGGCCGTGTCTCCCAATTCCTTGGCTACCAAAGCCACGGCATAGTCATCATAAGCGTATTCCTGGGTCTTGGTCACGGCTCCTTTGTACTCATCCCAAGTGGGCACATTCACTGTATCTTTTTCAGCAATCCAACCTCTCTCCATATATTCGTCCAAATAGCGACGACCGCCCTCACCGGGCACCGTGGCGTTTTTCAGAATCAACTTATAAGCACGCTCCAAATCGAAGTCACGCAAACCACGCAACCAAGAACCGGAGATGAAAGTGGAAGCATGGTCACCATGGAAGAAGGTGGGCATGTAACCATTACGCTTCTCACCTTTGTCTATGATGGACTTAATGATGTCAGTAGTCACTTCGGGAGAAATCATTCCGATGAGTACCAGTTTGTTACGGTAATCATCCCAGAAAGAGGGATCAGTATAATAGTGGAAACCGTTGTTCACTACCTCACCATGCACGTCGGTATACTCATGGTTCACATCGCTACGCAGAACCGGCCACTTAAAAGCATGGAAGAAAGTAGAGTAAAATAACCCCTTTTCACGTTCCGTGCCACCTGAAACTTGAATTTTGGAGAGGATTGCTTCCCAAGCTGCATCAGCTTCCTCCGCCACCTGCGCAAAACCCTTGTCAGACATCTCGGCCTTTAGGTTCATTTGAGCGTTCTCTACACTTACAAACGAGAAACCTGCTTTCACTTCCAAGGGTTCAATTCCTCTGCTGCCGGCAAAACGCAACACAGCCACTTCATGTTTATCGTCTTTTACCATCTCCACATGATCTATCTTATAGTTGGTCTTAGCGTAGAAATAGATTTTACCGTCGCCATCCTGATAACCCGTAAAAGTATTGTCGCCGGCTTTTTCAATCCTCCAATCGCGAACGTGATTATTGGAACGGCGGATATCCACTAACAGTGACTTGTCGTCTTCCTTGGCAAAAGTATATCTGTGGTAAGCACAACGCAAGGTACTGGTCAGCTCGGCATTTACTTTATAGCGTTCCAGATAAACTTGATAGTAACCCGGATGCGCAGACTCGTTCTCGTGGCTAAAACCGGAACAATAATCGCTCGGAGCGATGGTTCCCACCACGGGCAACATGGGTACATGCAACAAGTTCCAATGCCCTTTAGCGGTGTGTGAGAAGCCATAAATCACAGTGTCCTCGTATTGATAACCCGCACCGCTACGAAACTGGGTGACAGGACTTAACTGCACCATCGCGTTGGGCAGGGTAGCACCCGGATAAGTTTCCGCACCCCATGTACGCGACTTTATTTTGCGCACATACCCCAAATCCTCAGGTTCCCACAAAGTAGCTGTACCTAAGAAAGGGTTGACATATCCGGTCAGTTTCTTCTGCGTGCCGCCACAGCCCGTCAAAGCCGTCAAAGCAAACAGCAAGAATAAATATCGATTCTGTTTCATCTTTTGTTTCTCTTTTAATATTATCAGTGTCTTTCTTTTCAGCGAAAAAAAAGTGTGCCGAAACCCAATAATCGGATTGAGCCCCGGCACACTCTTAATTGCTGATTTATTTCAGGCTCTTTTCAAAGAGAGCTTTGGCTTCAATCAAGGTACAACCACTTGTCTGTGTGGTCAGATGATTGTTGCCACTGTTGTTCATCGCCCAATTGGTATTATATAGCAAGTCGAGCTTATTGATGCCCTTGCGCCACAAGGTCTCGGCATTGTTATTAAAGAATGTGATGAATTTCTTCTTGTAGGTGGACTCCAAATTCGGCTCCATGATCAACTGCACATAGTAGCGCATGAAAATACCCTTGAACAAACCTCCGTCACCGTCACCCTCGTCACGAAGCAAGTTGTTTCCGGTATCTATCATACCACTGTTACTGATACCGAAATTGGCGGCCTTGCGAGCATCTTTCAAGTAAGACTCCTCTCCGGTAATTTTATACAGTTCGTAAGCAGCTCCCAAGAATGTGCCTTGGTTATAAGAGAGGGAAAGTGTATTCAACTCACCCGTCTCGCCGTTCACATTATCATAGATAGCACCGGTGGCAGGATTAAATAAGTTCTCGTGCTCCCATTTATAGATATTGACAGCCCAATCCAAATCCTCCTGATTCCTGTTAATACCATAAAGACGAGCGGCAATCAAGGCGGCAGGACCATTGGAGCAAGCATTCTTGCTCCAAGGCTGATCATGGGTCCAAGCAATGCCACCGCCTGCGTAATCATTCTGACCGGTCTTGATTTCATTCCACATCTCTTGAGCGGTTTGCAGGTATTTGCCGTCGTCGGTAGCCTCGTACAAGCGAATCATTGTGAGGGCAATCCACTCCATATCATCGTAGAAGTTGTTCCAATAACGACCTCCGTTCTTTGCCTTGATGCCGGCATACCATTTATCGAACAAGTTGCTATACTTAGTGTCACCCGTACGGTTGTAGGCATCTATCATCACGTCCATAGCATGAGCCTGCGGCCAGTAATGGAAATCCTTGATTGAGCCGTCGTTTCCGTAGTTGAAGTAGTTTCCCTCTACATTCCAAAAACGGTCTATCAGAGTCACGGAACTGCTGTCGGCAGCCGCTTCCCAATCTATGGTGTAAAGCCCCTTGTCATACATGTACTCGTCTTCTATCTCGCACGACTGAAGCACGAAAAGAAGCAGGGGCAGGCAGAATAATATTTTTTTCATAATCTCTCTTTAAATTAGTTAGCCAATTCCACTTTGTGAGTATAGTTCTCCACGTTGAATATCACACTAATCTTGGTGATGGCACCCGGATTGTACCCATCGGCCGCACCATCGAATTCATTGTTTAGTTTCCACTTCTGATCCCATTGGTTATCGGGAGTCTCCATGATGTAGAAATAAGGATCTTCGGGAGTAGCCGCACCCGGATTAGAATCTGTGGTGTTTTTGGTTCCCCAATACTGTATGCTGCCATCGGCATAAGTCATCAGGAGCTTATAGCGTTGGTCGCGTCCCCAACCTTCTTGCTTGAATTCAATCTTGTCCTGACCACAGAACACACCGTTCCCGATATAAGGTAATTCAAAAGTAGCAGTACCACTCGGACAGAAGTAGAATTCCATCTTACTTATTTCCTTGATGGTGACGGATGCAATAGAGAAATCCATTTCGATGCGATAAACGCCCGTCTTCTCCACGGTTGTCTCACCCTCACCTTCCATGATCTTATTGCCATTAATGTAGAATGTCTTGGCACCTTCGGCTGCCCTGTCTACCAGCTTGTAAGTCTTACCACCTTCCAACTTCGTAAATATTTCGAATTTATCCTTCTCGGGTGAAACACAAGCCACAGCCTTAGAAGCATCCACACCACCTTCAGTAGCACTTCCTGTCAGGTAAAGCTGCGCCGGAATCTCTTCAAATCCCACCAAGCGAGTGATGGTGAGGCTCTTGCTTTCCTTTGCCATAGCGGAATTCAAACCTCTGGAAGCCATTACCGTCCAGACGAGCGTACCCGTCTCACCACTGTTCAATCCGGCAGCCGCACCAATCTTGTTCAGTGTCTTGTGGCTGATAGTGGCATAGCTCAGAGAGCCTCCATTGTCAGAAAGCACCTTGTAAATAGGTTTGGAGAAATCATTGCCTTCTTTATCAAACACCACTTCATAGAGCGGAGCACCGCTGTCCTCTGCCTTAGCCGACTCCCATTCAAAGAACAGGCTGGCACTGGCTGATGATTGCAGAACTACTTCCTTGCCGTCAATGGGCTCATACAACTGATTTACTGAGGAAACTTTGGAGTCCTTGTATTCCATGTCTTCCGTACAAGAGGAAACAAAGAGAAGGACTGTAAATAGGGCTATTGTTGAGAATATTGTTTTCATTGTTCTTTTGTTTTTAATGAGTTGAGACATACGTTAATTTCCATATCCAGGGTTGTTGGGTGCCAGATTGGGATTCAGATTGATTTCGCTGATGGGAACAGCCCAAAGGTAATCTCTCGCCTCCTCAAACTTACGGGTGTCAAGTTTGTTCTCGTCTACGAAACTTGCACCGCGTACCTTGCCCGACAAGTATTCGTTGCCAGCCTTCCAACGCTTGATATCATACCAGCGCAAACCTTCCATCGCCATTTCCACACGGCGTTCGTTGCGGATAATCTGCCGCATCTCTTCCTTGCTCTTTCCGGCAGGGAAGTTCAAGGCTGCATCGGTAATGAATCCGGCACGCTCGCGAATGGGACGGATAGTCTTGTTCCAGACTTCTTCAGTCATACCACTTGTTTCGTGAACAGCCTCAGCATACATCAGCAAGATGTCAGCATAACGCATGGTGATGATATTCATACCGGAATTCGGGTCACCGGGAGCCTGCGGATTGTAATATTTGCGGGTAAAATAACCGGTAGAAGTACCATTTCCACCACCGTCGTAAGCATCGGTTCCCGAACCCGGACGGATATTGATGACTACCTCCTTAGTGCCATCATTCACATTGCCGCTCCAGTCGTAACCATCATAAATAATGGTAGCGGTGAGGCGTGGGTCACGGTTGTCATAAGGATAAGCAGGGTTATAATCTGTTCCGGCTTCGCTGATAGTCTTTCCACTAAGCATCAGATAGGCATCCACCAACGATTGTTGCGGCACACGGTTTATGGCACGCCCGCCTCTTGACAAAGGAATCATATCCACCATTTCGCCCCAAGTAATCAAGTTGGGTACATAAGAACGGTCCATGATAACCTCCTCGTTGTATTCGTTGGCTTCATCAAAAAGTCCGGCATAGTCAGGAAACAGGGCATAAGTACCATATTCGCTTTGCTTATTCATCAGGTTGTCGCAATAAAGCATCACGTTGCTCCAGTCATTGTCCATCAAGTAAACACGAGCCTGCAAAGCACAAACGGCACCTTTGGTAATCTTTCCTCTTTCTGCTTCGGGCAATTGGTCACGGGTGGGAAGCACATCCTTGATGTCTTCCAGCTCTTGGTGAATGAAACTGATGATAGTTTCACGATCCGTGCGGCTCACGCTCCGCGATTCCTCCAGCGTGATGTCTTCCGTGAAGAAAGGCACCGCACCATAAAGGTTAGTCAGACGGAAGTAGAGGCTTGCACGAATATAGCGTATCTCGGCAACCATGCGCGCTTTGAGGGCTGCGTCCATATTGGGCACCAGATCCACCTTTTCAAGGAACACGTGGCAGGTCTTGATACCTCCGTAAAGGTCGTTCCATTCGTTTTTGAAGATGTCGAGCGAGGGAGTGGCCATGCCTTTGCGGATGGCACGTTGGTCATCTACCGTGCGACCGTCATAAGCATTGTCACTTAAACTTTCATCGCTCCACATACGGCCTGCATTGTACATCTGGCTGTAGGCCATGTTCACCACATACTGGGCTTTGGTAGCGGAAGTCCAATAAGAGTTATCCGTAAATTTGTTTGTCGGGGCGTTCTCCATCTCGTTGCAACTGCAAAGCATCAGAACAGCCATTCCGGCAAAAGCTATGTATTTCCTTAGTTTCATAGTTATCTGTTGTTTTTAGAATTCAATGTCTATACCGAAACCGTAATAGCGGAGTGTCGGGTAGTTTCTACCGGAGTTAGCGCCACTGTTGCCCATCTTGGAGTCAAACTCGGAAGATTCGGGGTCAATGAACGAGTTATTACTGAAGGTCAGCAAGTTTTGTCCATTGACATAGATACGTGCTTTTTCCATACCCGCCTTGCGGCTCCACGTTTTGGGAAGTGTGTAACCAATCTGCAAGTTCTTCAAACGCAGATATTTTCCATCCATCAAGAAAAGGTCGGAACCTTGTCCGTTACCGTAGTTGTTCCTGTTGGAAGTAGAACCGGGAGCAGTCAGTCTCGGCCAACGTGCATCGGTGTTGGTAGGAGTCCAAAAATCCAGTTGATGCTTATAAATATTATAAGAGTAGTTGGAGTGGAACGGCTCAATCAACTCACCACGGAGCATCATGTCACGCTTACCCACACCTTGCCAAAACATACCGAAATCAAATCCTTTCCATTCCACATTGTAGTTGAAACCGAAAGTAAGGCGCGGAAAGGCATTACCCAAAATGAACTTATCTTTCGAGTCGATGACACCGTCACCGTTGCGGTCTACGAACTTCACGTCGCCCGGCTGTACCTTTCCGCCAACCGGAATGGCCGATGCCTCAATCTCTTCGTAACTTTGGAAAAAACCGTCCATCTTGTAACCGTAGTAAGACTCCAACGGACATCCCTCGCGGGTAATGCGGCTCAGCTCTTCTATTTGTGAGATTCTTTCGTGACCAGGGAACTTCAGTACTTCGTTCCAGGAGTCACCAAGATTGAAGTTGAAGTTATGGCTTACGCCTCCCGTCTTCAAACGATAGTTGATGGAGAGATCCCAACCTTGGTTCTGCATCTCGCCAATGTTGTCCATCGCCATATCCGTGCCGAATACCGAAGGTACAAGGGGCTTCATCAGAATGTCATTGGTACGCTTGTAGAAATAATCGAATGTCACGTTCAGGGCATTATTGAAGAACGAAGCATCCACACCGATATTGAAGGTCTTGGTCTTTTCCCACGTCAAGTTGTCCTTTCCCAACTTGAAACCTGCACCCGATACCGTCTGGTTGTTATATGCATAAGAATTATTGTGCAGTTCATAAACAGTGAAACGGTCATAAGTACCGATAGACTGATTACCCAAGATACCGAAAGAAGTACGCAATTTCAAGTCGCCCACACGTTCCTTGTACGTCTGCATAAAGCTCTCCTCGCTCAAGCGCCAACCCAATGAAACGGAGGGGAAAAAACCCCAGCGATAATCCTTATGGAACTTGGAAGAAGCATCATAGCGGAAACTGAACTCCGTATAGTATCTGTCAGCATAAGAGTAGCCCACACGTCCCAACAAAGAAGTCAGACTGGTACGGTTGGATTCATCCACGAACGTTTTTCCGGTGATATTTCCCACGGTACTGTTGGTGATGTCCGTACCGATACCCAAATCGGGATCTACGCCCTTTTTCTCGATTTCATTGCTGGATGAAGTGAAGGATTCATTGGTTACTCCGAAAAGTCCGCTGATATTGTGCTTACCGAATGTCTTGTTGTAGTCCAACAAAAGCTGGGTATTGATGAGGTAAGCCGTATGATTCCAGTTACTGGTTTTATAGTCGGTATCTTTTACCGGACGCGGTTCGGTAGCCTCTTCACTCAGATAATAGGCCACACCCAAATTACGGGTAGAGCGCATGTCATTTATCACATCCGCACCCAATACTCCACGCAACTTCAATCCGTCGATAAGACGAAATTCGGCATTGACGTTAGCGTTTAGGTAATTGTTGCGATACTTATTACGACCGCCAGCTTCCAATGCTCCCAATGGGTTGAATTCACTCAACACATCGTTCAGCAGGTATCTTCCGTCTGCCGATTTCATTTTATAGTAATAATAAGTCGGGACACGGGCAGCATCCACCTCCAGGCTTCCACCGGTGGTACTCACACTGTTGTTGCGCGTATAAGCCAGGATGGCATTCAGCTTCAGACGACCCACCTCGGTGGTGACATTGGTACGGAAGTTATAGCGCTGCACGCCGAAGTCACTGCTCCCCACGTAGTTGCTTTCCTGGTCGTAATAGCCCAAGGACACCATGTAAGTGGTCTTGTCACTACCTCCCGACACACTCAGGTTGTAGTTTTGCTGGAGAGCCGTACGCATGATTTGATCGAAAAACCAGCTTTCCTCGTCTTGATGGGCAGCCAAGTCACGAATCTGGTCAGGTGTAAATTGGGGAGCTTCTCCCGCATTGGTGGCAGCCAGGTTGCGCAGAGTCGCATTCTGGTAACCTTTCACCGGAGAAAACAGGATATCCGGATTCTGCCATCCCACCATGCCACTCAGGCGGACTGTCGCGCGCTGGTTCTTCTTGCCCTTCTTGGTAGTGACCAAAACGACACCGTTGGAGGAGCGTGAACCGTAAATAGCTGCCGAACCGGCATCTTTCAGGATAGAAATATTCTCAATATCGTTGGGATTCAATTTGTCGAAGCTGCCGCCATCAGCTACCAGTCCGTCGATAACAAAAAGCGGACTATTGTCATTCACTGTACTGATACCACGGATATTAAAGTTAGTCTTGCGGTCATTGGGATTACTACTGCGCTGCTGAATAACCACGTTGGGGGCGGCTCCCTGCAATGCATCTGTCATGTTAGCCACGGGGCGGTCTTCAATCATGGAAGCCTTCACCTGGTCTACAGCACCCACGGCACTTTTGCGGGTAGTAGTACCATAACCAATGACAATGACTTCATCCAGTACCTTGGCATCCTCTTTCAAGACTACATTCAGTTGTCTTTGATTTCTCACTGCAATTTCCTGAGTGGCATAACCCACATAGGAGAAGACGAGAATATCTTGGGCACTGCAAGCAATGGAATAGTTTCCATCCACATCTGTAATAGTACCCACACCTTCTTTACCTTTGACAGTAACACTTACTCCTATCAGGCTTTCACCCGTGGCATCCTTTACGGAGCCTTTCACCGTAACATTGCTTTGCTGCACCGCGGCAACACTCTCCGCATGGGCATAAGCCGCGGGAGCCTGCGCCAGCATAGTCACGGCAGGCAAGGCTATAAGCCAGAACTTACAGTTCCCACTTATCCGAGCCAGCAATGAATTTACTGTGTACACTCGATTCTTTTTCATATTCTTATAAGATTAACATTATATAAATTGCGATAAAAAAGAGAAAAGATTCCTGTTTCTACAGGCTGTTCAGCAGATCCACTTTACCCTCATTCACTAATTTCAGAATCAACTCACCGAACAGCGTATTCTGCCAGGCAAACCATGCGCGGGTAAAGTTAGCAGGGTCATCCTTATGGAAAGACTCGTGCATGAATCCCGTACCGGCATCCGTATCCATCAGCATCTTGATGCAGGTCTTTATTTCCTCGTCATTCTGGCTGGTAAATGCTTTCATCATAATACTCATGGGCCACACCATATCATAACCGATGTGCGGACCTCCGATACCTTCGCCGGCTTTGCCTTTGAAGAAGTAAGGGTTACTGTCGCTCCACACAAAACGGCGTGTGTTCTGATAGATAGGATCGTTTACATCCACATCACCCAGGTAAGGCATGGCAAGAAGGCTGGGCACGTTGGCATCGTCCATCAACAAATGGTTGCCGAATCCGTCTACTTCAAACGCATAAATGGTTCCAAACTCGGGATGATTGTAAGTGGCATATTTCTTCAGAGCTGTTTCCACTTCGGCAGCCAGCCCGGTACATTCAGCGGCCAAAGATGTTTCTTTGTTCACCTCTGTCAGAATCTCGGCAGCCTTTCTCAAAGAAGAGACGGCGAAGAAGTTGGAAGGAACCAGGTATTGAAGCGTAGTGGCATCGTCCGACGGGCGGAAAGCAGAAACTATCAGTCCGACAGGATTGACCGGAGCACCCAACCCACCGTTGTTCAAGGTATCGAGGGCACGTTCCGTCTTGCGCTGGAAATAATAAGGACCCACACCCTCCTTACGCTGCTGCTCTTTGAAAGTCTTCAGGATGGCAGTAATCGCCTTCATCCATTCACCGTCGAAGATACTACTGTCACCGGTCACTTTCCAATACTGATAGGCCAGACGAAGCGGGTAGCAAAGGGAGTCGATTTCCCATTTGCGCTCATGCAATTCCGGCTTCATATCTGTCAAGTCCGACATCCAGTCACCACCAGTGGGTCCATCGTTGAAAGCGTTGGCATACGGGTCGATGTTGATGCAAAGGAACTGACGGCGGATAACCCCTTCGAGCATCTCTTTCAATTCGGCATCATTGTTGGCCAACTGTACATACGGCCATACCTGTGCACCGGAGTCGCGCAGCCACATGGCATGAATGTCACCGGTATAAACAAAGGTGTCGGGGTTACCATTCAGCATACGGAAGTGTACGGTAGTGTCGAGTGTATTAGGAAAACAGTTTTCGAACATCCACGCCAACTTAGGGTTGGTAAGCAGCTTTTTCACACGAAGAATCTCGGCTTCCACAACTTTGGAAGTGAAGAGGCGTTGCTTCATTTTCGGACGGTTGCTCTTGTAAGCGGCAGTTACCTGAGCATAGTTCTCCACATGGGTATTGTCACCTTTCAAGGTGAAAGTTTCTGCCTTGGCATAACCTTGCATGCAGAGCAAGGCTGTGGCGCATAGGGCAATGTTTCTCTTTTTCATTTGTCTTATTCGTTTTTCAATTTTAAAAGGCTGATACTATTGAATCGTCGCCAAACGTGCGTACATCTCTACCATGGCGGCTTGTGTCAGCAGCCATTTGCGTTTGTCGCGATTCTCACCGGTGAAATCTGTATTGAAAAGGCCGTTTTCTTCACGGGCATGCATCCAGGCATAGTCCAGGCTACGGACAAAGGAATCAAGATAGGCCTTATTCCCGTCTGCTTGATAGAGTTCAATAAAACCGCGCAGCATAACGGCAGTAAACCATACATCTCCTTTCTTCAGCATACGGAACGGTTCTCCCTGTTCGGGGGTGAACTCCGTGAAAAAGTAATTGTGACAAGCGGCAGCAATCGCCTGTGCATCCTCCAAATACAATTCATCGCCTGTAAGCTGATAGAGCAAGGCGGCCGACTGCATCATCTGTCCGCTGTTGTAGGCAAACTTGGCACGGCCTATCTCGCCATCCAAGCGCATGTTGTCGAAGTAAAGGCAATCGGTGGTATCTTGCAACGTGGCCTTGGTCCATTCGTACAAGTTCTTTCCTTTCTCAAAATAAGAACTGTCTTGCGTAGCCTTGAAAAGCTTCAATGCAAAGACAGAGCCGGGAGCATTGGAACAAGTGTTCTTCGATTCTTTCTTCTGTTCGCACCAGTAGATACCGCCTCCCAGGCAATCGTCCATACCGCTTTCTATAAATTTCCAGATAAGCTTGGCGCTTTGCAGGTAGTTGTCTTGACGGGTCATCAGGTAGACATCTGTAAAGTCAATGCCCAGCCACACATTGTCATCGTAAAAGCGGTCGGACAGCGGAGCGTCCTTGATGTAAGATGCGTATGCTTCGGGCATGCGGCGGGTATCGAAATATTCGGCAAGCCCCGGCAACACCTTCTCATCAAGCATTTTTTGATAATTCCCAAAAGCCTCCTTATTCTCTTTTGTAGCCTCCATCAATGCATTCACAGCAGAGAAAGTGCCGGAATAAGGCCACAGATAAGAATAAAGATTGGGGCGGTTTTTCTGTTCCTCGGAAGCCAGATAAGTAGCGGTGTAGCCTTCTACATCCGAGGGATAGTTCTCACGCAACAAGCAAGTGCCCGGTGCGGAATAGTGAGCATATAAGGAATCAAGTGTTTGTGTTGATTTGGCCAGCATGGCATTGTCCGCTGCGGCCAGCTCTTTTTGTGTCTTGCATCCCGTCACTGCCAAGGCGCATGCCAGCAGGAAGAGGAGTGCTTTCTTGGAATTTTTCATCTTTTTCAATGGCATTAAATTGTTCTACTTGTTTTTCTTCACTTTGTTGTAAGGAGTCTTCCTTTTATATATAAGTCCTATCAAAAACAATTGCAAAAATAGGCAGTAAGCTTAAAAGTCGAATATGAATCCATGACATAACAGTCCACATTTAGGACATGTCAGGATTCCGAAACAAGTTTGTCGCAAAACAAATACAACCTGCCGGCAATCCTGCCATCCCCATCCCAAACGCCTTCTAAGCGGGGCATTTCTCCGGCACCGGGGAGCAAGGGGCTCGGCACCGGGGAACACCCCCTTCGGCACCGGGGAGCTCTGCCTTCACCGGTAACAAAGGAATAATAAACAGCATACAGCGATGCCACTCAGCAGGATATATAAAAAATCGCCTGTGGCATGATTTTATACATTTATGTCACAAATGGAACACAATTCCTGCGGAGTACCGGCTTACCTTTGCATACCGTAAAAATCCAAAAGCTAAGAACATGAAAAGACAACTCCTGCTCCCGGCAGTCCTCTGCCTCTCACTGGTTGCTTTCGGACAGAAAGTACATCAACTGACCTCGCCCAACGGGAACATCCGCATCTCTGTGGAGCTGACCGACCAAATCCGATATGACGTAACTCATGGAAACCAGGCATTGATGGACAACTGCGTCATCGGCATGGAAACCGCCAGCAGGCAATTGGGCGTCCATCCTAAGCTGAGTAGAGCGGTGCGCCAAAGCGTAAACGAGAAACTGGCCCCCGTGATACCCCTGAAATTCTCTACCGTCACCAACCACTACAACCAACTGCTACTGAAGTTTAAAGGAGGCTATTCGGTGGAGTTCCGTGCCTTCGATGACGGATTCGCCTACCGTTTCCTCACCGACCTGAAAGGCGAACAAGAGATAATGAACGAAACCTTTCGCCTGAACCTTGCAGAGGACTGCCTATTGCACCTCCAGCAACCCAACGGATTCAAGACTGCCTATGAAGAAGAGTACCGCCACCAGACAAGCAGCGAGTGGAAAGCCTCCAACCGCATGGCTCTGCTCCCTCTCCTGGCCGATACACGCAAAGGTACTAAAGTCCTCATCAGCGAAACCGACCTGGCAGATTATCCCGCCATGTTCCTGAAGAGTGACGGACAAGGCGGCATCACCTCTGTCTTCCCCCGCCTGCCCCTTGAGTTCGGCGAAGACGGCGACCGCAGCCTCAAGATTCTGAAAGAAGCCGACTGCATGGCACGCACCGCAGGAAAGCGCAGCTATCCATGGCGCTACTTCGTCATTGCCGACGATGACCGCAAACTTATAGAAAACACCCTCTCCTACCGCCTTGCCGAAAAGAACGTCATAGAAGACACCGCTTGGATTAAACCCGGACTGGCCAGTTGGGAATGGTGGAACGGAGCCACCCCCTACGGTCCCGATGTGAACTTCAAGGCCGGCTGCAACCTTGACACCTACAAGTACTTCATCGACTTCGCATCCCATTATGGCGTGCAATATATCGTAATGGACGAGGGCTGGGCCATGAGCACCAGCGACCCCTATACGCCCAACCCCACAGTAGACGTACACGAACTCATCCGCTACGGCAAGGAGAAAAACGTAGGCATTGTGCTGTGGCTCACCTGGCTTACGGTAGAAAACCACTTCGACCTGTTCGAGACATTCGAGAAGTGGGGCGTGAAAGGCGTAAAGATAGATTTCATGGACCGCAGCGACCAATGGATGGTGAACTTCTACGAACGCGTGGCACGCGAAGCTGCCAGACACCATCTCTTCGTTGACTTCCACGGCTCCTTCAAGCCTGCCGGACTGGAATACAAATACCCCAACGTGCTCTCCTACGAAGGTGTGAGAGGCATGGAGCAAATGAGCGGATGCCGTCCCGACAACAGCGTCTACTTCCCCTTCATACGCAACGCGGTAGGGGCTATGGACTATACTCCCGGCGCCATGCTCAGTATGCAGCCCGAGGTTTACCGCTCCGAACGCCCCAATTCAGCCAGCATCGGCACGCGCGCTTACCAGATGGCACTCTTCGTTCTCTTTGAAACAGGTTTGCAGATGATGGCCGACAACCCCACCCTCTACTATCGCAACGACGAGTGTACACGCTTCATCACCCAAGTGCCCCAAACATGGGACGAAACCATCGCCCTCGAAGCCGAAGCAGGAGAGTATGCCATCGTGGCCAAGCGCAAGGGAAATCAATGGTATATAGGTGGCATGACCAACAACAGCGAGCACGAACGGGCCTTCGACATCTCCCTTGATTTTCTGCAAGAAGACAAGACCTATCGTATGACCGCCTTCGAAGACGGCATCAATGCCGACCGCCAGGCCATGGACTACCGCAAACAAGAACGTACCCTGAAAAAAGGCGACCGCATTACCGTTCGTCTGGCACGTAATGGCGGATTTGCAGCGGTCATCCGCTAAGTTGCGCCCACTGCATTCCATGCCGATCTGCTCCGTATCGGGTTCATCCCTAAAGATGCGGAGCAGATACAAAGCAAGCAGTAACCGGGCACGAAAGAAAGTATATTGCAAATATTGGCAGTTTCCACCTTAAAACATATCTTTGTGCTACAAATCAATATTGCAAACCACATGAAAAACATCTGTAAGAAAGGCTGTACACTTTTACTGATTATCAACCTCTTATGCTATTTTTCAAATTCCATATATGCCTACAGCCTGCGCCAGTTCTCCAATAAGAACGGTCTTTCCAACAGTGCCATCCAATCTCTTTACCAAGACGCCCAAGGCACACTTTGGATAGGTACGTGCGATGGACTGGATGTGTTTGACGGCAACAATATCCATCTCTACACACCCGTCGGCGCATCACGCAACCTATTGTCGGGCAACATCATCAGCCAGATAGTGGAATCGGAACCGGGCATACTGTGGCTGCAAACCAACTACGGGCTGGATAGGCTGGACACGCACCGGCAAACCTGCCGGACTTTCACCGAATTCAAGGACAACATCTTCTTGGCACGCAGCAACGATAATTGCATGCTGGCACTAAAAAACGACGGAAACCTGTACCACTACCGGCAAGAAAACCGGAAGTTCTTCCTGCTGGACACTCCTGCCATAGACTTCAACAAGGTTCTGGCCATGACCATCGACCCCAACAACCTGCTCTGGATATTCGTTGCCGGAGACAACACTCGCTGCTACCGTCTGAACCATACGGAAGAGAGTGTGACACTGACTCCTGAAAAGCCTTTTGAGTATCACGGGTTGCAGCATGCCTCCATCCTGGAAAGTGAGGCCTATTTCATCGATGAGACCTGCACCCTCTACGAATACAACTTCAGCAACCGACAGCGCTACTACATCGCCGATCTGAAAGACGAAATAGAAAAACGAGGCGAAGTGTCTTCCATCATCAAGCAAGAAAACGATTTCTACATAGGCTTCAAAAGCAGTGGTCTGATAAGACTGAGATACGAAACAAACCAAAAAATCAAATACCATACGGAATACACCGAAATACAGTCGGGCATCTTCTGCCTGATGAAAGACAAGTTTCAGGACATTGTATGGGTGGCTACCGACGGAGAAGGGCTGTACATGCTTTACAACGATACATTCACCATGACCAATACCCTGCTGAATACTCCCGCGTATCAGGTAAACAACCCGGTACGTAGCCTCTACCTCGATCCACAGCAAACCCTATGGATAGGAACCAAGGGCAGCGGCATATTGCGCATACCGAACTATCCGGCCAACGACACATCCGAAAGACACGACCGCCTTATCGCCGGAAGCAGCACACTGACCGACAACTCTGTCTACTGCTTCGCACCCGGGAGCAAAGACAGGCTTTGGATAGGCACGGAAAACGGAATCAACTATTACTCCTACTCCACCCGTCAACTGAAAGAACTGCCGGTGCAAGCCAACGGAACCAAAGTGAAATATGTGCATTCCATCGACCAAACCAATGACAGCACACTGTGGATTTCCACCGTGGGCGAAGGAATCGTAAAGGTGATTATAGAAGACCAAGGGAAGAATCCCACTGTGAAGCATGCCACACGCACTTTGGTGAGCAACGGACAGATGGCATCAAACTACTTTTTCACCTCCTACCATGAAAGTGACTCCGTGCTGTGGTTCGGGAATAGAGGACTCGGAGCCTACCGCATCGACGTACGCAACGGAGAGATGACTCCCTTCCGGTTCGACAGCCTGGTGAACAGCCAGACTGCCAACGATGTGTTTGCCATACATAAAAACAAGCAGGGTTACTGGCTGGGTACCAGCTCGGGACTTCTGTACTTCCGCCAAGGCAAAGACGGAAAACCGGAAAGTGCCAGTACGAAGCTCTATACCAACAGCACCGTACATGGCATACTGGAAGACAGCCACGGCAATCTCTGGGTGAGCACCAACCAGGGATTGATAAGGTTCGACCCCCAAGAACAAACCAAGCAGACCTACAACAACGGAAACGAACTGACCGTGACAGAATTCAGTGACGGTGCCTTTTACAAGGACAACGCCACGGGAACCGTCTTCTTCGGAGGCGTAAACGGATTCGTCACCGTGAAACCCGATTCTTACATCACCACGGACTACATGCCCGAAATCAGCCTGAAAGGACTTTCTATCTTCGGCAAGGAATATAACCTGTACGACTTCCTGCACTACAAAGACGGAAAGCCCGTGCTGCAACTGGACTACAAGCACAACTTCTTTCAGCTCAACTTCCGGGTAACAGACTACATCAACGGAAACGCCTACTTCTACTCCTATAAACTGGAGGAAGCAAGCGACCAATGGATAGAAAACGGGGTTTCACCCAATGCCATCTTCTCAAACCTTTCTCCCGGAGAATATACACTGTTCGTGAAATACCGCAACAACATCAACGGCAAGGAAAGCCAACCGCAAGCTTTCACCATCCACATCACCCCTCCCTGGTATCTCAGCACCTGGGCCTATGCGGGCTACTTCCTGTTAGGGCTGCTGCTGTGTGCAGGCATAGCCGCCTATGCAGTCTATGTCTACCGCCTGAAGCGGCAGCGCATGATGAAGAAAATGGAACGGCAGAAGAAAGAGGAAGTCTATGAATCCAAGCTGCGCTTCTTCACCAACATCACCCACGAGTTTTGCACGCCCCTCACCCTGATTCAGGGACCGTGCGAGAAGATACTTACCCACAAGGAGACAGACATCTATACCCGCCGCTACGCCAAAATGATTCAGCAGAACGTGGAAAAACTGAACGGGCTCATCATGGAGCTGCTGGAG
>CAJJYX010000008.1 GCA_905197435.1 uncultured Bacteroides sp. | reverse complement strand
CCTGCCATACCGGTATTGTCGATATTGTTGGCATTGTATATCTTATTTCCGGCTATACCTTGTAAGAAAACGGAAAGTTCGAAACCTTTATAGGAAAGGCTATTATTCATGGAGAACAGCCAACTTGGGTTCGGGTTACCGATGACGGTACGGTCACTATCATTGATGACACCATCGTTGTTCAAATCCTTGAAACGAATATCACCCGGCTCAGCTCCCGGCTGCACGGCATGTGTATTCACTTCAGACTGGTTCTGGAAGATTCCGTCCGTAACATAGCCGTAGAAGACGTTGATGGGATAGTCCTTTGCCAGCATCGTTACATAGGAGTTATTGATTTGGTTAATGTAATAAGGAACGTCGCTGTTCAAATCCTTGATTTTATTCTTGTTGTAAGTGGCGGTCAGATTCGTTTCCCATCCCAGTTCACCGGTAAGATTGATGGTATGCAGACTCATTTCAATACCTTGATTACGTACTTTTCCGGCATTGGTATACGTGGTTGTAGTATCTTCAAATCCCGATGTGATGGGGATAGACGCCTTTACCAGCATATCTCTCGTCTCCTTCAGATAAGCATCGAACGAGAACATAACGCGTGAATTGAACAGTGAGGCATCAAAACCGATGTTGGTTTGTGCCACCTCTTCCCAATGGATATACGGGTTGGCGAGAGTAGAAGAAACCAGCGCTGTCTGATTGCCGCTCGAAATGCCGAAAGGATATACACTGGTATTGTAGGATGCCAGATAGCTGTAGTTTCCAACACTTGCCTGGCTACCGGTCACACCGTATCCCGCACGCACTTTCAGGTCATTGATATAGTCGTTTTTGGGAAACCACTTTTCCTGAGAAGCACGCCATGCCACAGATACGGAAGGGAAAGTACTCCAGCGATGTTTCTTACCGAAACGGCTGGAACCGTCACGCCGGATAGTTGCCGTCAGCAGATAGCGGTCTTCGTAAGAGTAGTTGACACGTGCCATGTAAGAGAGCAATGCCCACTCTGTCCCGTTTCCACCGATGGCATACATTTCCTCGCCATTATCCATTTCGTGCACATTGTCGAACATAAACACATTCTTCTGCGCATTCAGGTAGTCGTTGGTGTTCCATTGGGCAGACATACCGGCCATCAATCCCACACGATGTTTTTCTGCAAAAGTATGGTCGAATAAGAAATAGTTGTCCCACAAATAGGTGAACGACTTGTTATCGCTCTTATAGCGTGAAGTCTCTTCTGTGGGAGTGGGCTTCCAGTTATACTTGGGAGTAAAATTGTCTATGAACCAGAATTTGGCATCGTAACCGAAGGTACTTTTAAACTTGAGCCATTTGGTAAAGGTAAGTTCTGCCGTCAAGTTGGCCAGGAAGTTGTATCCATCAGTCTGACTCTTGTCCAGTTCCGTCGGTCCAATGGGGTTGCGTGTGCTGCCATACCATTCCGAATTGCCATCAGGACCACTCCAACTGCCATCTTCATTCTTCACCGGATAAATGGGGAGTGCTTTCAGCACGTCGCCTATATTATAGCTGCCCGACTTCTTCGTATCGGCACTGAACGTAATGTTATTGGAGAACTTCAACCATTTCAAGACTTGCGCATCACTGTTGGACTGGAATGTGAAGCGACGGTAATTCACACTCTTCACGATACCGGACTGATCCAGAAAGCCACCGGACACATAATAATGGGATTTCTCGTTACCGCCGGAATAACTTACCGTATAGTTCTGCATCACACCCGTACGGAGCAATTCATCCATCCAATCGGTACCTGCACCCAATTCAGAAGGATTGGCCCATTCCGGATTAGGATTACGTCCGCTGTTCACCATCATGTCATTACTCAACTCGGCATACTGCGCCGCGTTCAATAAAGAAGGTACATTCGTAGCATTTTGGAAAGAGTAATTGGCTGATACAGCAAGTTTTCCTTTTCCTTCCGTACCGCGCTTGGTGGTAATCATCACAACTCCATTGGCTCCCCGGGAACCGTAGATGGCTGTGGCCGAAGCATCCTTCAATACATCCAAACGTTCCACATCTGCCATATTTAAGGAAGACAAGCCCAAGTCGGTAGGCACTCCGTCAATCACGACCAGCGGGTCGCAGTTGTTGATAGAACCCAAACCACGAATCTTGATGGATACATTGTCTCCCGGTTTACCGGCATCTACAATCTGCACACCTGAGATTTTTCCCTGGATGGCTTGTCCCAAATTGGATACGGGGGAATCCTTGATATCCTTGTTACCGATGGAGGACACGGCTCCTGTAAGGTCGCTTTTCTTCATGGTGCCATACCCTATCACCACCACTTCATCCAGCATTTCGGCATCTTCAGACAAGACTACCTGCAGCTGTTTCTGTCCTTTCACCTGCACCTCCTGAGTCTTATAGCCTACAAATGAAACGATAAGAGTACCGTTCGGAGACATGTTCAAAGAGAAATCACCGTCAATACCGGTTATTGTCCCATTTGTGGTTCCTTTTTCCATTACACTGGCGCCAATAACCGTTTCACCGGTCTGGTCTTTCACTACACCTTGTACTGTAATTTGCTGTGCGAACATGCACATCGGAAGTAACATTCCTATCAGACAAACCATCATCCGTAGCCTGCTGATTGGCATTTTGTACTTTTGCATAATATAAGAATTTGTAAAATTGCTGTATCTGGTCCAACTTTGAATAAACCTTCTCCTATTGTACATGTAATAAGGAAGTTTGCTTCACCTTCACTTAATTTGAATACTTCTTTCAAGTATTGTATTTCTGATTTATCTTGTGCTAAAGATAAGAGAAGCCAATAGTGGAGGGAAGAGTAAAAAAGGAGTGGTTTAAATCATTCAAAAAGATTTAAACCATTATATATCAATAATATATAAAATTACTACCCAACTAAAAAAGTAGTGAAAATATAAGCGTAAAAGAGACACTTCCAAGCTTCAAAACCCCTATTCTCAGTTCTTCGACTTGCCAATTGTCATCACTTCCTGTTCCAACAAGTCGCGGTCACCGGCAGCCTTGTTGCGGACCTTCGTACGATAGTTATAAATGGTGGTAACGGAATACCGAAGGAACTGGGCTATCTTCACGCTGTCAGTAATGCCCAAACGTATCAATGCAAAGATGCGCAACTCTGTATTCATCCGTTCGCCGGTTTTCAAGGATATTTGCTCATCATCGGCAAGCAGGGCATTGAAGTCTTCTACAAAAGTAGGGAACAGCTGCAGGAAGGTATTGTCAAAGTTGGTATAGAAATCCTTTAATTCCCCTTCTATGAATTTAGAAGACTTGATGTTCTTGTAGAGTTCTTCCACATTTCCGGTAGCGGCAATCTTGCCCAGCGACCGGCGGTAATTGTCCATCTTTTCCAAATAGACCGAGCACTGGTCCATATACCGGCCGATATACTCCTCCTTCAGATAGGAGTTTTCAGCAATGCTGTGGTTGGCCTCCTTGAGCTGTGCATTGGAGAGGTGAAGCTCATCATTCAGCTCCTTCAACCGTTTGTTAGCGTCAATCACTTCCCTGCGGGCGGCAGCCACTTTCTTCATCTGCTTGTATACATAGAATATGGCAAGCAACAGAAAAAGTGAAAGCAGGCTGATAGATACCAGTGCCCATTTCATCTGCTCCTGCTGCTTCTCCGTCTTTTGCTGGTAAGCATCATCAATGATGGGAAAGATTTCCAGAATCTCCAGCTTGCGCAACCGGGCATTGCAGGCGGCTGCATCTTCCATACATATCTTCACATAAGAATAGGCACGTTCGATGTCCCCTTCCTGATAAAGCAGTACGGCGAGCTTGCGTAAAGAGATATATTCACGGACAGCGGTTTTCATATCCGCCATAGCAGAAACAATCAGGTATTCCTTTTCCTTCTCTTTGTTCCCTTTCAGCCGGTAGGACTCTGATAAAGTATAGGCACAAATCGCAACGTCATGCTCATAGTCCTTGTGCAGCGCCAGATAATCCGTCAGCAAACGGATAGCCTTGTCATATTCATTGCGCACATTATACTGGTCGGACTGAATCAAGGTATGTATCAGAAGATTATCTTTATTGACCAGCAGCAACGAATCACGGTATTTGTCCGTAAGCTCCGTATAAAGTTTCTTTTCATATTCCGTCACGGCATAATCGGCCATAAGACCATAGACCGTACGGTAGATATGGTAATAATATGGATGGATATCCACCGACAACCGGTCTGTGTGAATATTCCGCATCAAATCCATAACTTCCTTATACATACCGGTCATTCCCAAAACATCTGCTTTATTCATGCGGGCATTGTCTATGTATTCCCGGTTTCCAAGACGTATGGCTATCTGTTCCCTCTCCTCAGCCATGTGCAATGCAGAATCCGTATTGAACGAACGGTACTCATCCAGCAACGTGCCAAGAATGGCAAAACGTTCTTCATCCGGTATCTGCCGGTGCAACAGTCCTTTCAGTTCCGCCAGCTTCAGTTCTTTCTGCTCCATATATATGGGACGATCCTTTATCGCCTGATCCAGTTTCAGCAGCAAAGAATCCGCCCGGCTGTTGTCTACAGCATGAAGGCGGCACATACAGATGGTACAAAGACAATAGAATATGATTATATTTTTCATCCGGCTTTTCGATTAGTTAAAGGCAATACTTTTTGAGAATCCTCATGCAAAAGTAATTAAAATACCATAAAAACCTATTCTACTATCATTAAAAGCTCAGAAACAGAGTGATAAAAAGGCATACTGCAAGCAAAAGAATCAAAATATTGAATTACCTTTACGGGAAATCCAAAGAAAGACTGTATCATAATATCATCAGAGCATCATGGACATACACACATTCATCACCAGTTATCAGGAAGCTTTCGGCAGGCAAGCCGAACTCCCCATCGCCTTTTGGTATTCAGACCGGATGGAAGCACCTACCGGGAAAGTATCCGGCTGCCTCTTCAAGTGCATGAAACAAGTCAGGAACGGCAAATCCATCAGTCTCAGCAGTGAAACCATCACCTGCGGAGGAGGCAAGTTCTATACCGGATTTACAGAAATGCCCGAGCGCGTCCCGGGTTTCGTCTCCTTGAAAGAGAAATACAAGAAGACTCCCGAAATGGTGGTGGACTTTGTCAACGAGCTGCAAATTCCCAGAGCCGACAAAACCTATCTGCATTTCGCCCGCATAGACAAGATAACTTCCTTTGATGATGTGGAAGGACTATTGTTCCTGCCAACCCCCGACATGCTATCCGGGCTGGCAACATGGGCCTATTTTGACAACAATACGCCGGATGCCGTAGCAGCTCCATTCGGTTCCGGCTGTTGCTCCGCCATAACCCAAACCATCATTGAAAACCGGAAACAAGGGAAGCGTACTTTCCTGGGGTTCTTCGACCCCTCCGTCCGCCCATACTTCGAAGCGGAATTATTGAGCTTCACCATCCCCATGTCCCGGTTCAAGGAGATGTACCATACCATGCGCGAGAGCTGCCTGTTCGACACGCACGCCTGGGGCAAAATCAGGGAAAGGATACAGCCTTCCCAAACGGGAGAGGTACATCTTCCCCTTTCTCCCATCTCCTTCCCCATCTTTCCGGACATTCATCTGCAGGAAATCAGCATGGAAGATGCCGCAGCCATCTACCATGCCATCGACACACACCGGGATTACCTAAGGACATGGCTGCCATTTGTGGACAATATACGCACAACAGCCGATGAAGAGGCTTTTTTGAAGCAAGTGCTTGCCGCTCCTGCCGAACGATATGAACCTATATTCGGCATTTGGAACCAACAGCATGAAATCTGCGGATTGATAGGCTTCCATTTTTCCGATTTCGACAACCATCGCACAGAACTCGGCTACTGGCTACTGCCGGAATATCAGCACCGGGGCATTGTCACTGAGGGCGTCCGCAAGCTGTGCCTGTGGGCCATACAAGAGAAGGGAATAAAACGGATACAAATCCGTTGTGCCGTAGATAATGCAGCCAGCAATGCTGTACCGGTCCGACTCGGTTTCACTCACGAGGGAACAGAACGTTGCGGGGAACTGCTGGCTTCGGGAGAATATACGGATATACATATATATAGTATCTTGAAAGAAGAAGTGCAGACCCTCCTCGAAGGATAAAACATGAAAAAATGACATGCTCGTTTCCACACGCAGAAACGACAGTTCCCCCAAGCGGGGACGACAGTTTCCTCAAGTGGGGACGGCAGTAACCACAAGTGGGAACGGCAGTAACCACAAGCAGGATACAAAAAAACACATATTTTTCACCAAGACTGGCTTTTTGTCGAGCGTTTTTGCTACCTTTGCCCGCAGTTTTGGTTTCACCTCTCCCGATTCTGTTGGAGAAGAGTGATGAAAATGGGAATCAGGTGCAAATCCTGAACAGACCCGCTGCTGTAAATCCTTTCAAAATCTTTGAATATTTTCTACGAGCCACTGTCCGCAAACGGATGGGAAGGCATTCAAAGAGGGATAAGTCAGAAGACCTGCCAAGACAACATAGTTTTAGTGCTTTCGGGGAATAAAGCAATAAACATTGAGTCGGGGTATTCTTTATCTCCAGTTAAAGAAATCATTTCTCATTGTAGTCTTTCTCTAAAAGCAAATAAATCATAAAAAGGCAAGAGCCCTATATTAATTTAATTTGCAATATTATGAGGCATTTTTTTATTTTCTCATTCTTCATGACATTTATTATGTCATCTTGTAACGACAAATCAATGTTGTCAGAACAAAATTCTGAAACTAGTACTATACATTCTTGTTTGAGTGTAAATGCACTTTCTGCCGATCGTATAAATAATACTGATCATACTCTATTTGAAGTTGAATGCTTAGAGGAAGGTCTTTATTATTTATGTGCATTAGTTCGAATTCCTGTTATCAATGGAAGTATACACGAATACGAGGTAGAAATAAATGGAATAATCAATGAAAATACACTAAAACCAAGCATAGATGGATTACAATCATTATATATCACTGATAAAGATAAGATCCCATCTCTTATACAATTAAAAAAAGGTATTAATACTATATCAATTGTCTCTACTTGTAAAAGAAAAATTAAAATAGAACAACTAAAAATAGCTTCTGATGTACTTGGTGCTAAAATAGATGATTCAGCATATAGGGATTTTCTTAATAAAGCCCAAAATAGCTCTAATTTCAACAAAGAAAAATCTGCTGTTTATACAACAATTCTACAATCAGATGAAATATATGACTACGCTCTGAATCTTATAGCTCCACATACTTATGATGCAAGTTATGACCCATGGCCTGAAGGAATACATTTGACTTTAACAACGACATGCAATATTCCACATGTGATTGAAGTTTATGAAAAAGATCTCCAAGGAAACGTTTGGTCATGGGCTGCATCCGGTACCTCAAGTGCATTTTTGGAAATGGTAACTCCCAGATGGGGCTTTTACAATATACGTATAAGAGCTTTGAACCCAGGAACTATAGGCACTGCAAATATAATATACAGAGACAGTGAGGACAATTTTACAGGTACGATTGAGGATAGAAATGTACTTGTTGGAGGGAATACACTTCCTATAAATCGAAAACTTCCAGGGAAAAATTATATGGTAACTCACGCATCTGGGCGTTATCCAGAAAGCATTTCTTTGTCACTAATTGGTGAACAATTTGAGGCGCTTAAAAGTTCACGTTTTACACGAATACATCCTACCCCCCCTTATGAGTCCACAATTTACGATCATTCCGCAATGCTTGAGTATGAGGGTCCTTCTTCATATGCCTATGTTTATACAATAAATTCTGCTATTCCAGAAATTTATGCAGATGTTTATTTAGGATTAGAATTCAGTAGTCCTCAGATTCGTAGTATTTTTCCCAATTTACCTAGTAACAATTCATTTAAATCCGGCTTAGCGAATTATACATATAATTGCATAAGTTGGTCGGTGGAGAGAACCGATTATTGGGAATGGCCAGGAGACAGAGGATCAAGCTATTATCATTCTAATCTCCTTACCGCTTTTGACAAATTGTATTCAGCATATGGATATACACGTTCTGGAGCAACAGCAGATAACGCAGGTATAGCATTATGGGCATCAAATGGAGAGTATACTCATGCTTCAATAAGAAAAAATGCAAATACCCAAAAACCACATGGCTTTGAATGGGAAAGCAAATGCGGCAGTTTAGAGAGAGTAATGCATACCCGTGATGCCCTTGATGGGAAAAGCTATGGCAAAATTGCTCACTATTATAAGCCTACTTCCAATGTATATTCTATCAGTCAGTCCATTACAAAAGACACAGTCAATACACTTTCATTGAAAAACAGAATATCTCTGAAAGCATCCCTTGCTTCAAGAAAAATCACAGAGTTTGAAGAAGCATATTCAGCGTGGAAAAAAACCTGGAATAATATAGCAGTAGCAGTTCATAGTAATCCACGCAAATATGCAGAATCAAAAGAATATGCTACATTATTGAAAGTCTGTACCGAAATGGGTAAAGCTAGTTGGCCATTATTCATTGAAAAATTAGCAGATGGTGATATACTTTCAGTTAATCTCATAAATGATTTAACATTTACGGATAATATAAAATTAATGGATGAAGTAAAACAAAATACTTTAAGCAGGATAGGAAATAGCCCTTTACCTTCAATGTATTCCAATTATATAAATTATTGCATAAAATTATTAGATAGTAATAAAAGAGAAATACAAGAATCGATTATTAAAGAATAGAGATGAAAATAATCACATGGCTACTATTTACATTTGTCTGCCTGCTGCCTGCAAGTAGCATGGCACAGAACAAGGTCACCTTATCCGGAAAAGTCACAGACCAGCAAGGGACACCGGTTGCCCAAGCCACCATCGCAGTGGAAAACACCACCTCCGGCACCTACACGGATGACCAGGGAAAATATTCACTGCAAGTCGCTCCGGGCAAACATACCTTCGTCGTCTCTTTTCTCGGCTATCAGACCGTAAAACTGTCACTTGACATCCGGCAGGATAAAAAGCAAAACTTCACATTGCAGGAAAGTGCCGTCACGCTGAATTCTGTCGAAGTGTACGGAAAGACCCAAACGCAGAAAGTGAAGGAAGGAGCCTTTGCCGTCAATGCACTCGACATCAAGCCGATAGTAAACTCACTGAACAACCTCAACGACCTGGTGAACCGTACAACAGGCATCAAGGTAAGGGAGGAAGGCGGAGTCGGCTCGGACTTCGACCTCTCCATCAACGGCTTATCCGGGAATTCAGTCCGCTACTTTCTGGACGGAATGCCACTGGATACCAAAGGAAGCGGCGTTTCTCTTGCCAATCTGCCCATCAATATCATAGACCGGGTCGAAATATACAAAGGAGTAGTACCTGCCACCCTGGGGACGGATGCATTGGGTGGCGCCATCAATATTATTACGAAGCAGGGAAAGAAGGATTACCTGGATGTATCTTACGGCATCGGCTCCTTCCATACACACAAGGCAGACCTGAACGCCCAGTTCATAGAAAAGAAAACCGGATTGATAGTCCGACCCACTGTCGGCATCAACTACTCCAAGAACGATTACAGGATGAAGAACGTACAGATGCGCGACGAAAGCGGAGACAACTTCATAGTAGGCAATCCAAAGCGTTTCCATGACGGTTACTTCTCGCTACTGGCACAGGTGGAAGCCGGATTTACCAACAAGACCTGGGCTGATGCCTTTTTTGTTTCCGCCTCCTATTCGAAAACAGACAAAGAATTGCAAACAGGGTCTGTCCAAAGTAAGGTATACGGAATGGCAGAAAGGAATTCCGATTCCTGGAACATCTCCGCCCGCTATCAGAAGTACAATTTCATCCTGAAGAACATGCAGTTGAATGCCTCCCTCTCGCACACGTGGGACCATTCCCTGACCGTGGACACTGCCTATCGGAAATATTACTGGGATGGCGGATACATCGTGAGCCAGCGCAATGAGATTATGGGCAAAGAGCCCTCCATGCGCCACTACAAACGTCCGCTCACCATCATGCGCACCAACCTGGACTATCGGTTGAATGCCCATCATACCTTAAACTTAAACTACCACTTGAGCCGCACCGGCAATGACCGTTACGACGACCTGGATACCAGCTTCGAGCCGTCTAAAGATGTGATTGTCAAACATATCCTGGGACTCTCCTACAACCAATCCCTATTGGACGGCAAGATGGAGAACGTATTCTTCGTTAAAGACTACATCAACCACCCTAATATCCGGCAAACCGACCTGTCCAGTGTGACCGGTTCGAAAGATGTGCAAGGCTCCACCACCAAGAACTACTTGGGTTACGGTGTGGGACTGCGGTATACCATCGTGGAACCTTTATCCATCAAAGTGTCCTACGAACACAGCGTGAGACTGCCCATTGCCCGCGAGCTATTGGGAAACGGTACCACCATCTATGCCAACGTGGCACTGAAACCGGAAAACAGCAACAACTTCAATGCCTCTCTGTTCGGCACATGGCATCCGGGCAACGGACATACATTCTATTATGAGATGAGTGGATTCTTCCGTAAGGTAGACAACTACATTCAGACCAGCATTTCCGAGAAAGAAGGTATGATGCAATATACCAACGTCCCGGCTGTCCACGTGAAAGGTGTGGAGGGAGAAATGCGTTACGACTGGCAAGGTAAATTGCAACTCGCCACTAACATCAGTTACCAGGACACTCGCGACCAGCAGAAGTATAAGGGTGACGGAAAGCCCTCTGCCACCTACAACAACCGTGTGCCCAACCGTCCTTGGCTGTTTGGCAGCGTAGAGGCTTATTATACCTTCCAGAACATTGCCCTGCCCGAAAGCAGACTGCGTTTGGGATGCACTTACCAATGGGTGCACTGGTACTTCCTGACCTGGGAAGCTTACGGCACGTATGACACCAAAGCGCGCATACCTGCCCAGCATATCTGTAATGCCGACATCACTTACTCATGGAAACGCGGACGCTATAATCTGGCTTTGGAGTGTACCAACTTCCTCGACAAGACAGCTTATGACAACTACAAGTTGCAGAAGCCCGGGCGTGCTTTTTTTGCCAAATTCAGACTATTCATTAACTAATCATTTAAAAATTCATTCAAAATGAGAAAATTCAAATTTACATTGATTGCCTTTATGGCTGCCATGATGGCATTGTCATTCACAGCGTGTTCCGATGATAATCCGGAACCTGACCCCAATCCTAATCCTGACCAAGAAGTCAATGAGGATAACTATCACTTCGACCTGTTTGTTACCGTAGACAAGCATGGCGGTATGAGCAGCAAGAACACCACTATCATTCATAGTGCCAACTCATTGGCTGCAGAGCAGGGCGTTATCACTGTGAAAAGAGAAGGTTCGGAACTGGGAGATTACTCCATGGAGTCTATCTCAAAAGGGAAATATTACTACCAGATTCCTGCAACCAACGACCGTTTCGTGAAATACCAAATCAAGAACAATACTGTTCAAGCAATTGCAGAACGTCCTTTCAAGACTAACAGCTATAAAGTACGTGCCTACACACATGCCTGGATTGACGACAACACACTCGTCATCATGTCTACCAACGGCAAGAAAGACCAAGTGATTTATACAAAGCTGAATGCAGAAGACCTGACAATCCTCGATGAAGGCACACTGAACATACCTGCTCCCACCAACTGGACCAAGCTGACAACCTCCGGTATTCTTACTTACCGCAAATCGGACAACAAGCTGTACTACTTCTACTATTGGAAAGAGACGGCAGGACAGACTACGGCAAGTGGACAAGAGCCTAATTTCCACACAGCCATCATCAATCCGGTAACTATGGAAGTAGAAAAAGACATCAAATCTCCCGTTGAAGGTGAGATGGCAGGAAGCGCCTATGGAGAGCTGATGCAAAACTGCGTGATGTATGACGAAGCAGACAACCTCTACCTGGCCTGTTTCCAAGAAGTAAGTGGCATTGAAAAGGGTATGCTGCTACGCATTAAAGTTGGAGCAACAGAATTTGACGCTTCCTACAACGGTTATCAAAACGCAGAGGGTAAGTTGATGACTGTTCAGTATTTAGGAAATAACAAGGCTTTGGTCTATGCACGCAATGACAAGGCTCCTATCAGTGATAAAGCTGCTGCTGCAGGAATCAAGAAGCCTACAGCTATCGATGCATTCTCACACTACTATGAGGTCATCGACCTTACTACCGGCTCCAAGACACGCTTAAGCTATAATGGCAAGGAAATCGGTTACAGCGGCGGCCGCTTCTCACAGCGTTCTGTCATCTTCAACAACAAAGCATACATCGGTGTAAACACTGAAGAAGATACCAACGCCGTTATCTACATCTATGACATCAAGACCGGTAATGTAGAGAAGGGAGCCGAAGTGGACGGACGCTTCTACTTTGACATGATACGTGTCATAGAGAACGATTAATCTGAATGACAGACACTACAAGAAATCAAGCATCAGTATTTATGAAAAAATGGTTTGTCTTTTTATTCCTATGTAATTTCCTCCTCCTCTGCCACGCGCACGGGGGAGGCAACTACGAACACAGCGATATGCTTGCAAGTATGAAACCCGGTGACAAGGCCGCCCTGCTCATGGTACATTTCGGCACTACGTACGACGATACCCGTGCACTGACCATCGATGCCATCAATGCCAAGGCGCAAGCCGCCTTTCCTGAACTGAAGTTCCAGGAAGCCTATACGTCACGCATCATCATCCGCCGTTTGAAAGAGCGCGGCATCGCGAAGCTGACTCCGCTGGATGCCATGCTGAAACTGCGCAGCGAAGGTTACACACACCTCATCGTGCAGAGTACCAACATCATTGACGGAGTAGAGATGGAATCGCTCCGCCGGGATGTGGAAAGCGCGCTTCCCTTCTTCAAGGAAATACGCGTAGGTACTCCCCTGCTCTACTCTGTGGAAGATGCAGAAAAGGTCGCAGGTATTCTGGGCAACCGCTACAACGCCCCGGCACAAGGCAAGAAAGCAGCCAAAGAGCACTTCGTCCTTGTGGGCCACGGCACCTATACCCCCAGTACCGCCATCTACAGCCAGATGGATTATATGCTGAAAGCAGGCGGACTGACAAACTTCCACGTGGGCACCATTGAAGGCTACCCTACCTTTGACACCATGCTGGCACAGCTAAAAGCCGGGAAAGCCAAGCACGTAACCCTTGTCCCATTCATGTTTGTTGCCGGAGACCATGCCAAGAACGACATTGCCGGAGAGTGGAAGGAGATGCTCGAGAAAGAAGGCTTCACCGTCAGTACACAACTGGAAGGTCTGGGACAGGTTCCGGAGATTCAGGAGATATTCATCGACCATATCCGTTTCGGACTGAAGCACCGGATGCTGGACATCATGGCAAAGAAAGCAGCCTACGCTGCCGGAAAAGATACAGAATAATTATACCCATTAGTAGGTATTTAGTGTTCTTGAATCATCTTGTACTTTTGCAGGAAAAACGCGAACAACAATGAATATTATTACCAAACTGATGTATACACTCCATAGGATACTGGGCACTCTGCTCTGTATCCTATTTCTTATGTGGTTCCTCTCGGCCTTCGTGATGATGTACCACCGTTTTCCCCGTGTCAGCACTCAGGAGAAAATGCAAAAGCTGGAAATGCTCTCCCAAGCCGGAGACTCGCTTCCGGACATCGCCTCCGTCGCAGCCCGCCTACCCCGTGGCGTAAAGGTCAAGTCCACAACGCTGAACCTCAACTTCGGACAACCCGAGTTCAGCTTTAGCACCACCAAAGGTGCGTTCCGTCTCCTTGCCGATTCCACCGCCCTACAAACAGCTCCGGACAGCGACCATCTGCACCGGACAGCAGCGTTGTGGTGTTCCTCTCCTATCGCCCGTATCGACACCCTCCACTCTCTGGACCAGTGGATTCCCTTTGCCGAGTTGAAAAAGGAAATGCCCATTTATAAAATATACTTTGCCGACGAAGCCGGCACACAGCTCTATCTGAGTTCGCAAAACGGCGAGGCCTTGCAGTTCTCCAACAGGAACGAACGCTTCTGGGCATGGCTGGGCGCCATACCCCACTGGGTATACTTCACCTGGCTGCGGCAGGACACCGCCCTCTGGACTAAAACCGTCATCTGGCTCTCCGCCCTGGGCTGCCTCATGGTCATTGCCGGCATCTGGGTAACTGTGGACGTATGGCGCAAGACACACCGCAGCCGTCGCCCCAAGTTCTCCCCCTACCGTAAGAAATGGTATCACTGGCACTACGTCAGCGGAATCTTTTTCGGCATCTTCGTACTGACCTTTACCTTCAGTGGGATGATGTCCCTGGCAGATATCCCGGAATGGATTCATAAACCGGCATTGAAGAAAGGCAGCCCTACGCGCATACCCCATGCCCGCGCCCCGCAACCGGAAGATTATCCCTTGGACTACCGCCGTGTCATAGCCGCCTATCCCCAAGCCTTGCAAATAGAATGGCGCAACTTCCGCGAACATCCCTACTATATCGTGAAGGATGGAAAAACAGAATTCTACATAGATGCCGCCGACAGTCTGCTCCGCCCGTTGCAACTCTCCGAAGAAGAAATCCTGAAGGGCGTGGAAAGCATTTATACTTCCGCCGATGACTCTTCGCAGCATATCCCCGACATCCGGATATCCAGGCTTGAGCATTTCGAAACCTATTATCGCGACATGAGCAATATGTATCGCGGACGTCCCCAGCTTCCTGTCTGGAAGATAAAGGTGGACGACCCGGACCGGAGCGTCTATTACATTCATCCGGAAACGGGAATCATACGCCATGTGGATACCTCCTCCCGCTGGAAATACTGGACCTACACAGCCCTGCACCGCATGCGCCTGCCGGGGCTGAACTCTAACGCAACCCTGCGCAAGACGGTACTTTGGATATTGCTGCTCGGTGGTACGGCTGTTTCCGTCACAGGCGTAGCCTTGGGTATAAACTACATCCGAAGGAAATGCCGTAAAAGGCAAAAGCGCTACTAACGAGCTATATGCTATATAAAGAAACTTGTATGAAGAAGAAGAAGAAAAGACTCGGAATATTCCTCGGCAGCATAGCCTTATTGATTATCTGCTGCCTTGCAGCCTATCAGTACTGGCTGGCCCCCACACGTATCCTTATCGTCAACGCAACCCCTGCACAGGCGGCAGACATTGCCCTGAACAACGACTGTGCCCGGATAGAGGTCACCTGCATCAAGAAAGAGGACGTAAAAGACCTTTCCGGCTATGATGCCATCGTGATGTACAGCAGAGGACTGTACCTCGACGACAACCAGGTGGCCGAAGTGGAGCGGGCCGGTGCCAACGGAGTACCGGTCTTCACGAATACGATACGGAACTTCACTTTCTCCATCAACCATAACATTACCAACGAGCAACAACACACATTGCGGGAATACTTCAGGAACGGCAACAAACACAACTACCGGAATGCCTTGCTCTATTTGCGACACATCGCCACTCCGCACAGGTGGGGATACCAGGATTACGAATCCCCGGTTCCATTACCGGAGAACATGTTCTACCACCGCGAATATGGCCGCTACTTCAGCACTCCGCAAGAGGTTACCGCCTATTTGAAAGAGAAATATCTCTACCATGAGGGCGGACGCAACCTTGCCTTGATTTCCGGCCTCAACTTTCCGATGGAAGGGAACCGCGCCCATGTGGATTCCCTCATCTCCCGCCTGACACAAGCAGGATTCAATGTCTATCCCTTCACTGCCGGAGGCCAGCCACGCGCCGATATGATACGCACCCTTCATCCCGATGCTGTGGTCTACCTGCCTATGGGCCGGTTGGGCAATGACTCGCTCATCAACTGGCTTCACCAAGAGAACATTCCTTTATTCATGCCATTCCCGCTGATTCAGCCCCATGAGGAATGGCTGAACCCGGATATTCCCGTCAGCGGCGGCACACTGACCGCCCGCATAGTGGTGCCGGAAATAGACGGTGGCATGCTGCCGCTCTGCATTGCCACCCAAAACGAGAGCAAGCAGGGATACTACCTATACACGGCCGAGAACGAACGGATAGATGCCGTAGTGGACCACATCACCAAATACATGTCCTTGAGAGACATGCCCAACAAGGAAAAGCACGTTGCCATCTGCTACTTCAAGACACCGGGAAAAGATGCGCTGCTGGCAAGCGGCATGGAAGTGATTCCCTCACTCTACAACTTCCTGAAACGTCTGCGCTCGGAAGGATATGACGTCAGCGGACTGCCCGCCACCGTAGAGGAGTTCGGCAAGCGGATACACCGTGACGGTGCCGTCATGGGTTCGTATGCCAAAGGAGCGCAAGAGCAGTTCCTGAAAACGGCACACCCGGTATGGCTGTCTGCGGAGCAATACGAACAATGGGCACACGAGGTACTTCTTCCCGAAAAATACCAGGAAGTGACGGACAGATATGGAGATGCACCCGGCAATCTGCTGGCTACAGAGGACAGCATTGCCATTGCCTGCCTGCAATTCGGCAATATCCTGCTTTTCCCCCAACCCCGCCCGGCATTGGGAGACGATGAATTCAAACTGGTGCACGGCGTGCCGGTGGCACCGCCACACAGTTATCTGGCTCCTTACCTGTATATGCAAAAGGGGTTCAAGGCCGATGCGGTGATTCACTTCGGCACCCACGGTAACTTGGAATACACTCCCGGGAAGAATGTAGCCCAGTCACAGGCCGACTGGTCGGATGTACTGATCGGCAACCTGCCCCACTTCTATTTCTACACCACCGGAAACGTAGGCGAAGGCATCATTGCCAAACGCCGGACACATGCCGTATTGGTCACCTATCTCACCCCGCCTTACGTGGAAAGCGGTATGCGCCAACGCTATTCGGCCTTGCTGGAAGATATTCACAAGGTGCTGGACGAAGGTACCGAAAAGCACCGGGCTCTGGGAATGAACATCAAAAAAGAAGCCATGCGCCTGGGACTGCACCGCGACCTCAATCTGGACTCCATATCCGGTGAGCCCTACACAGCCGAGGAGCTGGAACGCCTGGATGCCTTCACCGAAGAGATAGCCAACGAAAAGATGCTGGGTGCGTTCTACACCATGAACGAGCCTTATTCTGCCAGCGAGCTGCTGACCACCACTCTTGCCGTCGCTGCCGACCCACTGGCATACGCAACCGCCCGCAAGGACCGGGACAAAGGCAAAATCACCACGGAGCAGCTACAGGATTTCACCTATATAGCCCACCACTATCTGCCTGCCGCCAAGAAAAGGCTGACAGCCTTGCTACAGAATCCGCCCCAAGACACGGCATCTGTGGCACCTGAGCTCCGTCCTGCCCTGCTCTACCGCAAACAGTTGCTGGCCTCCACCGCCAACGAGCAAAATGCCATGGTGCGTGCACTCAGCGGAGGAACCGTATTCCCCGCACCGGGCGGTGACCCCGTGCTGAATCCGAACGTCCTGCCCACCGGACGCAACATGTACAGCATCAATGCCGAGAATACCCCCAACCCAAGGGCTTGGGAAGACGGGAAGCGATTGGCGGAAGCCACCCTGAAACAATACATCGGCAAGCACGGCGAATATCCCCGGAAGGTAAGCTATACTTTCTGGGCAGGCGAATTCATCACTACGGAAGGAGCCACGCTGGCCCAGGTATTCTGGATGTTGGGAGTAGAACCGGTACGCGATGACCAGGGAAGGGTGGTCGACCTGAAGCTGGTGCCCAGCGAAGAACTGGGACGCCCGCGTATCAATGTACTGGTACAGGTTTCCGGACAGTTACGCGACATAGCCGGTTCCCGCCTGAAGCTGCTGACTGATGCCATACGCCTGGCATCGGAAGCCGGAGACGAGGCCTATCCCAACTACGTGGCATCGGGTACACTGCTGCAGGAGAAACTGCTGGTAGAGAAAGGGACTTCCCCAAAACGGGCCCGTGAAATGTCCGTGATGCGTGTATTCGGACCGGTCAACAGCGGATACAGTACCGGTATGATGGCCTATACCGAACACAGCGGCTCGTGGGAAAGCGAAAAGGAAATAGCGGAAGGATACCTCAACAATATGGGTGCTTCTTATGGCGACGACGAGAACTGGGGAGATGTCCAGGAAGGCCTGTTTGCCTCGGCACTGTCCGAAACGGATGTTGTCATCCAGCCTCGTCAAAGCAATACATGGGGACCCATCTCCCTGGATCATGTCTATGAATTTACGGGCGGGCTGTCGCTCACTGTCAAGACAGTGACCGGCAAGGAACCGGACGCCTATATGGCAGACTACCGCAACCGGACCAACCGCCGCATGCAGGATGCCAAAGAGGCCATTGCCGTAGAGACACGTTCCACCATCCTGAACCCTACATTCATACAAGAACGGATGAAAGGCGGAGAAGGGTCGGCACAGATGTTCGGTGAAATCTTCCGCAACATCTTCGGCTGGCACGTCATGCGTCCGTCGGCCATGGACAAGGAACTGTTCAATGACCTGTACCGCATGTATATGCTGGATGAGAACAAACTGGGCATTCACGAGTACTTCCTCCGCGTCAATCCCGCCGCTTTCCAAGCCATGACGGCCGTCATGTTGGAAAGTGCCCGGAAAGGTTACTGGAAAGCATCCGATGAGCAACTGAAAACGACAGCTTCCCTGCATGCGCGAATCACACGCGAGAAGGGTGCCGCCTGCACCGAGTTTGTTTGCGACAATGCCAAGCTCCAGTCATTCGTTGCCGACCGGTTAGACAATAGTGAGAAGCAGACCTATATCCAAAACATGAAGGCGGTGCACGAGGCATCTGCAACCGATGGAAAAGATGTCGTACTGAAAGAGCACAAACTGACTCCCGAGCAAGTGGTACGTAAAAACACTGTGAACGGGCTGATTGCAGGTGTCCTTGTCATCATAGCTTTCATCGGGCTGGTCGCACTGCTGAAGAGGAAGAAAAAAGAATAAAGGGAAGTTCGATATGCACAGAGCAGTATTATGGAATACGTCATTCATTTATTAGCCATATTCATCGCCCTCGGGTTTCTGCTGAAGGTAGGGTTCTATCCCCGCTGGGGAATGTGGACGGCTGCCGCCGGCTGTGCCTTGTTCGCATGGCTGGTCACTCCATGGATGACGGAACAGTCCAAGACTGTGATGGCGGCTTTCTTTGCCTCCCGTCCGCAAATGCTGAACCTATCGGTATGCGTCACGTTGGAAGCAGCCGTGATGATAGCTTTCTGTTTCGACTGCTTTGCAGAAATGCGTACCCGTAACACGGCTTTCAAGCAAGCGGTCACCCTCTTCCTGAAACTATACCCCGGCATACTGATAGGGGGAGTAATATGCTACGTCCTGGCACTGCTGCTCTTTACGTTTCCCGGTCTGGACTTCGGCAGCCTCTCATGGATGGCAGCCGGCGTTACTTTCCTTGCAGTCGGTGTGGGAAGCCGTTTGCTGCGGTATGCCATCGGTGGCAAGCCACTGCGCTTGGAGATACTGTTCATCGTCAATATCTTCATTGTCATATTGAGCATCATTGCCACGGGTTATTGAAACGAATTAAAAGATTAAAGATTAAATAATATACAATGGAAACAATCTCAAACACACTGTTCTGGATTTCAAACGGGCTGCTGGTTCCCGTCGTTGTCCTGCTGCTCCTGTTCTTTCTGCGTGCCATCATCCTTGCAGGAGGTTTCTTCGGTGAGTTCTACCAGCGGATGAAGATACAGAAACAATTTGCCGAAACACTGGAGAACATCACCCAAGGGAACATGGACGAACTGCTGCAACAACTTCCGCCGGCAGGCAACTCCCCTCTTCTCCGCAGCCTGTCCAAATTGTCTGCGCACCGGGATGATGCCGCCTACTGCGAACACCTGTTGGCCAACTACGAGGTGGATGCCGAGAAGGAGCTGGGACGCTCGCGTACTTTCATCAAACTGGGTCCGATGTTAGGGCTGATGGGCACCCTTATCCCGATGGGTCCTGCACTGGTGGGGCTGGCACAAGGGGACATCTCCTCCATGGCCTATAACATGCAGGTGGCCTTCGCCACCACGGTGGTGGGACTGGTCATCGCTGCCGTCGGCGTCATCACCCTGCAAGTGAAACAGCGCTGGTATGCCCGCGAAATGAATGACCTGGAATATCTGTACAAAGTGATAAGCGGCCAAGCAGGCGAAAAAAGGAATAACTGACCAACAATACGAAAACAATGAAGAGAAAGAGGAACAGTTTGCTGCACGGCGACTCAGACTCCGACCCCATGGGCACGGTAGCCAATCTTTTTGATGTAGCGATGGTCTTTGCCGTCGCCTTGATGGTGGCCCTCGTCTCCCGCTTCAACATGACGGAGATGCTTTCCAAAGAAGACTTCACCATGGTGAAGAATCCCGGAAAGGAGAACATGGAAATCATTACCAAAGAGGGACAGGAAATCAAGAAATACACCCCCAGCGAAGACCAAAGGAACTCCGGCAAAAGAGGAAAGAAAGTGGGAGTTGCCTATCAGCTTGAGAATGGAGAGATTATCTATGTGCCGGAATAGGAAAGCAGTACCTACTAATGGCTATTCTGCCACCGGAGTATAACAACTATTAAGTATTTCACCCCTCGATAATGGTATGTACCTTTGCTGCGTTATATAAAATAAGATAATATATGATAAAGCAAAAACTTTTCACAGCCCTCTTTATGGGTGGAATCATCGCCACAGGTGCCTATGCACAAGCAGACAAAGGCGACAGCAACGACATGACCAAAAAGACTTATGAATTGAATCCGGTCGTAGTAACGGGTACGGGTACGCATCAGCGATTAAAGAACACCCCGGCTCCGGTATCGGTCATTACGGCCAACGAAATAAAACGTGCCGGCATCACCGACTTCCAGGAAGCCTTGACAATGATGGTGCCCTCGCTCTCCTTCCGCCCGAATGCAATGGGTTCCTACCTGATGATGAACGGACTCTCCAACAAGCATGTACTGATATTGGTCAACGGACGCAAGGTTACGGGAGACATATCCGGAAACATAGACCTCAATCAGATTGACATGACCCGCGTCAAACGTATAGAGGTACTGAACGGAGCCGCCTCTTCCCTCTACGGTTCGGATGCCATCGGCGGTGTAATCAATATCATCACCAACGACCCGAAAGATGTGGTGGCATTCAGCAGCAACAGCCGTTATACCCGAAAGAACCAGTTCTCTCAAGGACTGAACCTGGACATCGCGCAAGGGAAAATAGGTTCATATACCTCTTATAAATATGACCATTCCGACGGTTGGCAAAACAGCCATCTGACAGAAAGCGGCGACGAACTAAGCGAGACAATTGCTCCGCTGTCCATCGGTTACAGCTCAAACAATCTGTCGCAGAGGTTCACCTATGATGCAACAGACAAACTTTCCTTCTATGCCGACGGCGGATATTACAACCGCGGGCTCGAACGTCCGGTAACCCGCAAGGACATCAGTGGAGGAAGCAATTACAACACCACCTACGAAGCCTACAACTGGGGAGCAGGCGCCAAATACAAACTGAGCAAACGAAATGTACTCCAGTTTGACTATTCGGGCAACAACTATGCCTCACGCTACAAGTATCTGGTAGAAAACAGCGGGTACCTGCCCGGACAATACGCCCTCACCAAACGTCAGAAATTCCATGATGCCGAACTGAAAGGTATCTTCGGCTTTACGACAAACAGTACCACCGTATTCGGCATAGACTACCGCCGCGAAGTACTTTTCCGTCCGGATTCCGATTTGGACAAAGGAGTCTATACCGCATCAGCCTACGGACAACATGAGGTGAAACTTTGGAACCACCTGACCGGTATTGTGGGAGTACGCTACGACCATCACGAACAGGCCGGCGGACGGTTCAGCCCCAAGGTGTCTGCCATGTACAATATCGGCGACTTCAACATACGCGCCACCTATGCCGCCGGTTTCCGTGTTCCGGGAATCGACGAACTCTACTACCACATGTTCAAGCAGATGGGCAGCCGGTACACCGTTTCCCTGGGTGACGAGAATCTGGACCCGGAATACAGCAACTACTACTCCATCAACATGGAATACCGCACCAACCGCTTCAGCGCTTCCGTGACCGGCTACTTGAATTTTGTAAAGAACATGGTAACTTCCAAATCCACCAAGTTCAACGATTTGACAGAAGCCGAACAAAACCAGTTGCGGCAAGAATTCCCGGAGATGGACGGAGTAGCGACAAGCAAAATCAGCGTCAAGAACTACTTCAACTTCGAGAAAGCCACCGTCAAGGGAGTTGAAGTGAACCTGAACGCCAATCTGTTCCCCGGCTTCACCCTGGCAGGAAACTATACCTATGCCTACGGACGCGGCATGAACGAAGGAGGCGAATGGCAAAACATCGAACGCAGCATACGCCATACTGCCACCATCACCGGAAACTATGCACACAGTTGGAATGACTATACCTTGAACCTCAACCTGAACGCCCGTCTGCAAAGCAAGGTCTACTATCCGGGTGATGCGGACGGCGATGCTCCGGGCTACGGCATCTGGAACCTCAACACCCGCCATACCTTCGACGGCTTCCGCAACTTTGTCGTCGAACCGGGAATAGGCATAGACAACATATTCAACAAGAGAGACAACCGTCCTCTGAGCAAGAATTTCGCCTTGTACTCTCCGGGACGTTCGGTAGTAGTCAGCCTGGCACTCAGATTAAAATAATCTTTCCATACGCATTCAGAAACAACAACCATTATGAAATATTGTCTCATCATTCTCTGTTTGTTCAGCACCAGCCTCTTCTCCTTTGCACAAGAGGAGAAGGCGGCTGTGCTCATCACCCATTATGGCAGTTCGGACCCCCAGACACGCGCCTTGACGCTCGACGTCGTGACCCGTGAAGTACAGGAAGCCTTTCCGCAGTTTACTGTACGCGAGGCATACATCTCGCCGATTGTACGGAAAAGACTTGCCAAAGAGGGCGTGCACAAAGACAGCCCCACGGATGCACTGCTGAAACTCCGCGCCGAAGGTTATCAGACAGTCTATGTACAGAGCACTACCTTGATTGAAGGCGGTGAGATGGCGTCCGTCCGCAGGGACGCGGACCAACTCCGCCCTTTCTTCAAGGAGATAAGAATAGGAAATCCCCTGCTCTATTCTGTGGAGGACTGCGAGAAAGTGATTGATATACTGACCGCCGAACAACCGGAGAAGAAAGAGGACATCGTCTATGTGGGACATGGCAACCAACTGCCCAGTACAGCCACTTACGCCATGCTCGACTTCATGATGAAAGCCCATGGCCTGAAGAAATTCCACGTCAGCACCATCGAAGGATACCCCACCCTGGACGCAACCCTGCTGCAACTGAAAGAGACACGCCCCAAGAGCGTGACCCTGATTCCGTTGCTGCTGGTGTGCGGCAACCATACCAAGGAAGATATTGCCGGTGTGTGGAAAACGGAACTCGAAAAGCAGGGCTATCAAGTAAATGTACGCATGCAGGGACTGGGTGAGAACAAAGCCATCCGGCAGATATATACGGAGCACATCAAAGCCATGCTAAAAGATTGATAAACAGACGCTCCACTATGTCCTGCACGACAGCATGAGATGCCTGCCAGAGTTTGGGCACCCCCCGTTCCAAGGCTGCACCCTTTGCCCCGGATAGCTATCCGGAGAAAGGGTGCAGCTCTTTTTTAGTGATTCCGCCTCCTCGATATACGACTTTTCAGATAATTCCCTATATTTGTAGAAAACTAAATGAAACACTTATGGAAGAAGTAATCAAACTCAATACTGTAGACCAATACAACAAGATGTTCGGTCTTGAGACCCTACACCCGCTGGTCAGCGTAGTCGATTTGTCCGAAGCGACCGGATTCCCCAGGCATTTCACGATGAACTACGGTGTATATGCCCTTTTCCTCAAGAACACCAAATGCGGAGACATACGCTATGGGAAACAGTTTTACGATTACCAGGAAGGCACGGTAACCAGCTTTGCCCCGGGGCAGGTAACCGAAGTCAATATGCTGGAAGGTGTGCAGCCCAGCGCCTTCGGCCTGCTGTTCCACCCCGACTTGATAAAAGGCACCTCGCTGGGACAAGGGATAAAGCAATACTCCTTCTTCTCCTACTCCTCCAATGAGGCGCTGCACCTGTCCGAAGAAGAAAAAGAAATCTTCCTCGACTGCCTGAAAAAAATCAAACTGGAAACCCAGCATCCCATCGACAAGCACAGCAAAGGCCTGATTGCACGGAACATCGAACTGCTGCTGGACTACTGCATGCGCTTCTACGAACGCCAGTTCATCACCCGCTCGGCTGCAAACAAGGACATCCTGACGAAATTCGAAGCACTGATAGACAACTATTTCCAGAGCGACAAACCGCAAACCGACGGGCTTCCCTCCGTGAAATACTTTGCAGACCAGGTATTCCTCTCTCCCAATTATTTCGGAGACTTGGTAAAGAAGGAAACCGGGAAGACGGCACAGGAATATATCCAGAACAAAATCATCGACCTGGCCAAGGAGATGATTATTGGAAGCGAGAAAACTGTCAGCCAGATTGCCTACGAACTGGGGTATCAGTATTCGCAACACTTCAACCGTGTGTTCAAGAAGAATGTGGGCTACACGCCAAGCGAATACCGGCACTTGCAAATCTAAGCGCTAAGAAACGCCGATTGCACAGATTAGCGCAGAGTTTTTTCGGTTTCATCAAATATAAGTCCTATCTTTGTATGCCAATAGAACATACAGATATGAAACATTCCAAAATAATTGTTGCCGGCATCGGGCCGGGCAATGAATCGGACATAACTCCTGCTGTAATTTCCGCTTTGCAAGAATCAGATGTGGTGGTGGGATATAAATACTATTTCCAGTTTGTGGCTCCTTACCTCCACCCCGAAACAACATGTATAGATACCGGCATGAAGCGGGAACGTGCCCGTGCCGAACAAGCCTTCGAACTGGCGGAACAGGGAAAGACGGTCTGCGTCATCAGTTCCGGTGATGCGGGCATCTACGGCATGACTCCGCTTGTCTACGAGATGAAGCGGGAAAGGGGCAGTGACGTCGAAATCGTCTCACTGCCGGGTATCAGCGCTTTCCAAAAGGCCGCCTCACTGCTGGGCGCTCCCGTAGGACATGATTTCTGCGTAATCTCCCTTTCGGACCTGATGACTCCCTGGGAGCGCATTGAAAAGCGTATCGTCGCAGCCGCTGCCGCCGACTTCGTGACGGCAGTCTACAACCCCAAAAGTGAAGGACGCTACTGGCAGCTCTACCGTTTGAAAGAGCTCTTCCTGCAAGAAGGGCGCGCTCCGGAAACACCCGTGGGATATGTGCGCCAAGCCGGACGTCCGGAGCAAACGGTACACATCACCACGCTGGGAGATTTCAATCCCGAAGAAGTGGATATGTTTACGGTAGTACTGATAGGCAATTCACAGTCCTACGAATGGAACGGTGCCTTCATCACCCCACGCGGATATTACCGGGACACGGAAACGGAAGCCAAGGGCATCGGACAGGACATCATGATCCGCAGTTTCCGCACCATCGAGAAAGAACTGAAGAACAAGGATATCCCCCTCGACCATAAATGGGCCCTGCTCCATGCCATACATACCACCGCCGACTTTGAGATGGAGAATCTGCTGCATACCGACGAAGGTGCCGTAGCTTCCCTGTATCAAGCCGTCGAAAAAGGCGAAATCAAGACGATTGTCACAGACGTCACGATGGCGGCCAGCGGCATCCGCAAAGGAGCCTTGCAACGGTTGGGCATGGAAGTGAAATGCTACCTTGCCGACCCACGCACGGCGGCGATGGCTGCCGGAAAAGGCATTACCCGTACCCAGGCAGGCATCCGCCTGGCTGTGGAGGAGCATCCTGATGCATTCTTTGTATTCGGCAACGCTCCCACCGCCCTTATGGAACTCTGCGACCTGATACGCAAAGGAAAAGCACACCCGGCAGGCATTGTTGCCGCACCGGTGGGCTTTGTACATGTGCAGGAATCCAAACACATGGTGAAGCCGTTTACGGAAATACCCAAGATTATCGTAGAAGGACGCAAGGGAGGCAGCAACCTGGCTGCCACGCTGGTCAACTCCGTGCTGTGTTATAACGATGCAGAGCAGCTCCGCCCCGGAAGGGATGTCTGAATAAAGAGAGAGATTCCAGAACATTGCTTGTCATGCTCCAAAACATTGCCTGTCATGCCTCAGAACATTGCTTGTTATGCCTCAAAGCATTGCTTGTCGTTTCTGCCATGTACCCGTAATGTTGAGTAACACGTACTTACTGATTCAAGAATGAAACACAGATTTATCATCATAGGAATGGACGACAGCCGTTCCCCCTTCTTTCCGCCGGAAGCACTGGCGCAGATACGGGAAGGGAAGGTCTTCTCCGGCGGCATGCGCCACAAGGAGATTGTCGGCAATCTATTGCCTGCCGGAACAGAATGGATTTCCATCACCGTGCCCCTCGACCGCGTCTTTGCCCGTTACGAAGAAATCTTCGCCCGCTTCGAAGAGGCGGCTGCGGATGAACCCATCATCGTATTCGCCTCCGGTGACCCGCTGTTCTTCGGCTTTGCCAACACCATAAAACGCAGGCTTCCCGAAGCAGACATCCTGCTCTATCCCGCTTTCAACTCCTTGCAGACACTGGCACACCGCCTCGTCATACCCTATGATGACATGCGCACCGTCTCCCTGACAGGACGCCCGTGGCAGGAGTTCGACCGTGCCCTCATAGAGCATGCCCCCAAAATAGGTGTCCTCACCGACCGCCAGCATACCCCCGCCACCATTGCCGGGCGCATGCTGGAGTACGGGTACTCCCATTACCTGCTATACATCGGCGAGCATCTGGGCAATCCCCAGAAGGAACGCATCCGCCGGATGACGCCTCAAGAGGCTGTTGCCGGTGACTTTGAGCACCCCAATTGCCTGCTGCTGGACAGCCATCCCGGGCAACACTGCACGGACTCCGTGCCAGGCAGCGCACAAGCCCCGGAAATCCCGTCCCGCCCCTTCGGCATTCCCGATGAGAAGTTTGCACATCTTGACGGACGCGCCCGCATGATAACCAAAGCTCCCATCCGCCTGCTCACCCTGCAAGCATTGGAGCTGAACCGTCGCCGTGTATTCTGGGACATCGGCTTCTGTACCGGCTCCGTCTCCATCGAAGCCCGTCTGCAGTTTCCCCATCTCACCGTCATCTCCTTCGAGATACGCCCCGAGGGAGAAGAGCTGATGGACACCAACTCCCGCCGCTTCGGCGCCCCGGGCATCACCACCGTAATCGGAGACTTCCTGAAGACCGACACCGCCCCCTTTGCCCGCCCCGATGCCGTCTTCATCGGCGGACACGGCGGACACCTGGAGGAAATGACAGAAAAGGTAAAGCAAGTATTGCAACCCGGCGGCTGCATCGTTTTCAACTCGGTATCCGCAGAGAGCAAAGAAGCGTTCCGCCGAGGAATCGAGCAGAGTGGAATGGTGCTCCACCCCTCCACCCGCATCGCCCTGAACGAGTATAACCCCATTGAAATTATGAAAGCCACGCTTTCTTAAACATATCCCGAACTTATGAAAACAGCTATTATCCTAATCTCCGAAGCAGGCTTGAGTACAGCCCAATCACTGCTCCACGAGCTTCCCGACTCCGAAATCTTCACCCTCAGGCACGAAGAGGGATGCACACATATAGAATCTGCCGGCAAATTCACGGCGGAAAACTTCAACACCTATGATGCCTTTATCTTCATCGGCGCCATGGGCATCTGCATCCGTGCCATCGCCCCTTGCGTGAAGAGCAAGTACACCGACCCTGCCGTGGTCTGTGTAGACAGCACCGGCAAGTTTGCCATCTCCGTGCTCTCCGGACACATCGGAGGAGCCAACGAACTGACCAACGAGGTAGCGAATATCCTCGGAGCCGAACCGGTAGTCACCACGCAAAGCGACCGCACGGGGCTGTGGGGCCTCGACACCCTGCCGCAACGCTTCGGCTGGTTTCCTTTCGTCAATGCCGCCCCCTCCGCCCTGCTGCTGACAGAGCTTGCCAAGACGCCCGAAGAGAAAAAAAGAGCATGCATGAACGAGCATATCAGCCTCTTCGTCTCCGGCAAGCCCACCGCCCTTCTGCTCACCGTCCGCGATGAAGGCACAGACTGGATGGAAGCGAACCTGCCGCCTCATGTGGAAGTATTCTACCGCGTGCAGGACATCAAGCCCTCACGCTTCAAACTGATTCTGTGCGTGTCTCCCCAGGTACCCAATTTCCCGGAGATGCCCATGATATGCTATGTGCCCCGTGTCGTGCACCTCGGCATCGGTCTTGCCCGGCAGGCAGGTCCTACCCGGAAAGTGCAGGCCGAGATTATGGACACGCTGAGGGAATACGGCATCGTGCCCCACAGCATCGCCTCCATCTCCACGATTGAAGCCAAAAGCGACGAACCGGTGGTGAAGGCGCTTCAAAAGAAGTTCCCGGTTTACTTTTACACCGCCGGGGAGCTGGCGCAGGTAGAGGTGCCCCACCCCAGTAAAACCGTCATGAAACACATGGGCACTCCCAGCGTCAGCGAAGCCGCAGCCTTGCTGAGCTCGGATAACTCCCGGCTGCTGATGCCCAAGAAGAAAGGGGAGAACTATACCGTGGCTGCTGCTCTCGACATCAACGCCGTACGTCAGGGGCACATCGAAATAGTAGGCGCAGGCCCGGGCGACCCGGACCTGATTTCCGTACGCGGACGCCAAATGCTTGAACGTGCCGACCTCATCTTATATGCCGGAAGCCTCGTTCCCCGGGAACTGACTTTCTGTGCCAAGCCCGGAGCTACCGTACTCAGCTCCGCCTCCATGGATTTGGAGGAGCAATTTGCCTTGATGAAGAAGTTCTACGACAAGGGGAAATTCATCGTACGCCTGCATACGGGTGACCCGTGTATCTATGGCGCCATCCAAGAACAGATGAACTACTTCGACCGACACGGCATGAGCTACCACATCACTCCCGGCATCTCTTCCTTCCAGGCAGCCGCCGCCGCCCTGAAGTCGCAGTTCACCATCCCGGAGAAAGTGCAAAGCATCATCCTCACACGCGGCGAAGGACGCACTCCCATGCCCGAACGCGAAAAGCTGCATCTCATGGCACGCTCGCAAAGCACCATGTGCATCTTCCTCAGTGCAGGCATTGCAGAGCAGGTGCAGGAAGAGCTGTTGCAGGAATATCCGGAAACGACTCCCGTGGCTGTCTGCTACCACCTGACCTGGAAAGATGAACAAATATTCAGGGGCGAGCTGAAAAACCTTGCCAAGATAGTGAAGGAACATAACCTCACGTTGACAACCATGATTGTCGTGGGCGAAGCCATCGGCAACCGCGAAGGCCTGTCACGGCTCTATGCCCACGAGTTCAAGCATCTGTACCGGAAATAATCAATCATCAATAAACACTCGACCATGATATTAATATTTGGCGGAACCACCGAAGGACGCATAGCCATCCAAACCCTCGAAGAAGCCGGAAAGCCTTTCTATTATTCTACCAAAGGGGACGGGCAGGACGTACTTCTGCACAATGGCATCCGCCTGCAAGGCGCCATGGATGCAACAGAGATAGAAACATTCTGTGCACAGCATCACATAAAGCTGCTGATAGACGCCGCGCACCCCTTTGCGACACAGTTGCATGAGACCCTGGAACAAGTATCCGTGGAATCGAACATCCCCGTCATCCGTTTCGAGCGTATCTTTCCGGAACGCGATGAGGAACACATCACCTGGTGCAGGGATTATGACGATGCCATCGAACGGATACAGAAAGAGGGCATTTTCATCTTACTTGCACTGACCGGCGTACAGACCATAGGCAAGCTGAAGCCTTTGTGGCAGAATGCCTGCTGTTACTTCCGCATCCTCGACCGTGACAGCTCGCGCAAGCTTGCCCGGGAACAAGGCTTCTCCGAGAAGAACCTCTGCTACTACACACCCGGAGAAGACGAGCAAACCCTGATGAAGCAGCTTCATCCCGAAGCCATCCTCCTCAAGGAAAGCGGGATATCCGGCGGATTCTGCGAGAAGGTGGAAGCTGCCCGGCAACTGGGCATACGCATCTTTGCCATCCGCCGCCCCGAGACATCCGGCAGGTTTATCTGCGTAAACGGAGAGCATGGCCTGCGCCGCACAGTCGAGAAATTCTTACCCGACTTCTTCCCCCTGCGCAGCGGACTGACCACCGGGACATGTGCCGCCGCTGCCGCCGTGGCCGCCACCTGGGATGTATTCAATATCCACTTTAAAAAGCGTCCCACGGAGTTTCCCGTAGTCCTTCCCAACGGAGAGACCATCCAGGTTCCCGTAGAGCCCCAACGCCACATCCCCCACTCCGACATTCTGGAAAACGGTGACGGCATGTTCGAGACAAGCGCTACCGTCATCAAGGATGCCGGCGATGACCCGGACATCACCAACGGGATGAAAGTCGTGGCCAATATAGCCATACCTTTCCGCATGGACGACCCGCTGCCGGAAGAAACTCCCCAAGAGGACTACAACATCATCGTCTGCGGTGGCGAAGGCGTAGGCATCGTCACCATGCCCGGCCTGGGACTTGAGCTCGGTGCCCCTGCCATCAACGACACTCCGCGCGAAATGATAAAGAAGAACGTCAAGCTATGCCTTGAACGCCTCCATATTGCCAAACAGCCCAACCCTGTCCTCATCACCATCTCCATCCCCGGTGGAGAAGAGATAGCCAAGCGTACCTTCAATCCCCGTCTCGGCATCGAAGGAGGCATTTCCATTATCGGGACATCCGGCATCGTGAAGCCATTCTCCTCGGAAGCGTTCGTCAACTCCATCCGCAAGTCCATGGAAGTGGCAAAGGCAACCCTGAGTCCGCGCATCGTCATCAGCTCCGGTGCGAAGAGCGAACATTATATCAAGGCGTATTATCCCGACCTCCCTACCCAAGCCTTTGTGCACTACGGCAACTTTATCGGCGAGACCTTGCAAATAGCAGCCGAAGAGCAAATACCACGTGTCACCCTCGGCGTAATGATAGGAAAAGCAGTGAAACTGGCAGAAGGCAACCTGGATACCCACAGCAAGAAAGTGACCATGAACAAGGAGTTCATTCAGGACATAGCCCGACAGGCAGGATGCAAGGAAGAAACGCTTGCCGCCATCGGACAGATGAACCTGGCACGTGAGCTTTGGGACATCATTCCCGAAGAGCTGCTGGAAAAGTTCGCCAAGGTCTTGATTGAGTGTTGCCACCGGCACTGCGCCCCCTTGCTGCCCCACGGTGAACTGACTGTATTACTAATAACCGAAAACGGAAGAATTTACTCATGAAGAAGATAATCATTACTATCTGTATGACAATGACCGTACTGGCCGGCATGGCACAAAGCCCGCTGTCCTTTCATGCAAAAGCAGGAATCGGTACCTCACACTTTCACGGAAAGCACTCCAGCAGCGACACAAAGATAGCCTACAAGGCCGGTGTCGGTGCAGAATATACCCTCAACAAGACCTGGGTATTGCAATCTGCACTGGAATTTGTGTCCATTGGCGGTAAAGACGAGATGAAAAACATCGGCCATATCAAAATGAATGAACTGTACCTGCAGATACCCCTCATGATAGCCGCCCGCCTCCAACTGGGCAGGGATTATCATGCCTCGCTAAGCGTCGGTCCTTATGCAGCCATAGGTGTGGCAGGCAAGACTTCCGGCGAAGTCTACGATTATTTTAGCAGTAAGCCGGGAGAGCAAGAGCAACGGTTCAGAATAGATACCTTCGGCAGCATGGTAGACGGGAAAATGGGCAACAACCGCTTCGATGCAGGTATTGCCATAGGACTGACTCTGGAATACCGAAAATTCATCATCGGTGCAGAGACACAGGTGGGAATGGTAAAAGTCAATGAACAGATAAACCAGGTGATAAGCCATTCGGAAGGAGAAAAAGGATATTTTCCCAAGAACTTCGCCGCATTCTTCACACTGGGATACCGGTTCTGGTAAGGAAGCACATTCATTTTCAGTGTGCCTGTCAGACACAAGTGTCCGGCTTGTCAGGCACAAGTGCCTGTCGTGACAGACTCCGGTGTCTGTCTGATTGGACACAAGTGTCTGTCAAACTGGACACAAGTGTCTGTCAGATGGGGTACAAGTGTCTGTCAACTCGAAAAGACTGTTTGCAGCAAGTCCTCAATGGAATATACGGTTACAGGGGCTTTCCCCGGTTGATGGAACACGAAACTGCCGTCTCCTTTCAAATCTCCGGTTTCGATATAAATCTCCGATTCGACATCCCGGTTTGCCAGAATCCCGTTCCTCTGGAGTGCCTTGCGCACCATGGCATACTTCTGTCCGTGGCCCACCAGGCGTATCCGGGAAGTGAACTCATTGGCCACCCTGAACAGTCCCGTTTCCAAATCGAACACAATACCCTTGCGGGCAAAGAAATTACTGAGACTGCCGTTCAGCGAGAGGTCCTCGGGCGTGCCGATGGTCACCCCGTTCGTCTTGTCCATCAACCATATCTTATCCGCTATCTGCAAGGCAAGCTCCAGGTCGTGGGTGGAAAGGAAAATCGTCTTATCCGTCTGCCGGCTGAGCTGATGAAGCAGTTGCATCATTTCCACCTTGCTGGGGAAATCAAGGAAAGCTGTCGGCTCGTCCAAATAGATGACGGGAGTTTCCTGGGCAAGCGCCTTGGCTATCATTACCTTCTGCCGTTCGCCGTCACTCAGCGTATGCACCATGCGGTGTGCCAGATGTGGAATGCCTACCAGGGCGATGGATTTGTCCACCACCGCCTTGTCCTCTTTCGAGAGAGTTCCCCAGAAACCGGTATAGGGGCTGCGTCCCAGGCCTATCAGCTCTGCGACGGACATGTTCCGTATGTCGCACTTCTCCGTCAGCACCACGCTGATGACATGCGAAAGCTGCTTGTCGGTATAGCTACCTATCTCTTTTCCTTCAATAAATATGTTCCCGCCAAGTTTGGGCTGGAAGGCAGACAACGTACGAAGCAGTGTAGACTTTCCCACCCCATTGGCTCCCAACAGGCAAGTCAGCTCACCGCTGTTGATTCCGGCACAAATGCCGTCTGCCACCACTTTCACATCTCCCTTACCCGGATAACCGATGGAAAGATTCTCTATATGTATGGTCTCCTTATTCATTCAATTCTCCTTTCCGCTTTCTAAAAAGTACAGAGGCTACTACCGGTGCACCTACCAGCGCCGTCACCGAATTGACCGGCAAAGCTCCCTCGAATCCGGGCATACGGGCTATCAGATTGCAGACCAATGCCAAGGAAGCACCCACCAGCAACGTGGCAGGCATCAGTATCCGATGATCCGAAGAATGGAAGATGGCCCGGCACAGATGGGGAACCGCCAACCCGATAAACATAATCGGACCGCAATAGGCGGTCACAATCGCTACCAGTACGCCGGAACATGAGATAACCAGCAGGCGCGCCCTCTTGATGTTCAATCCCAGATTGCGTGCATATCCATCACCCAGCAACAGCAGGTTCATCGTCTTTATCAGCAGGAAGGACAACGGAAGCAACACAGCCATAATGCAGACGAACAGCACCATCTGGTCGCCCGAGACACGGGCAAAGCTGCCCAAGCCCCAGATCACATACGCACGGATATCCTCCTCCACACTGAAATATTTCAATACGCCGATTACGGCACTCGCCACATAGCCTATCATCACACCGATTATCAGCAGCGTCACATTGCCCTTCACCTTCTGGGAGACATATACGATGAGCGCCATCACAGCCAGTGCGCCTACAATAGCGGCTATCGACAAGGCAACCTCGCCCATATATCCCAAACGGCTCAATGCCACACCGCCCATCGCACCAGACAGCAATACCACACAAGCCACTCCCAGACTGGCACCCGAGCTGATACCCAATACCGAAGGTCCTGCCAGCGGATTGCGGAACACCGTCTGCATCTGCAAACCGCTGACCGACAATCCGGCTCCTGCCACCAATGCCGTCAATGCCTGTGGCACTCGCGACTTCCAGATGATATTCTGCCAGATGACAGACTCATCCGCACTTCCCCACAATATATTCCACACGGAGCGCAGGGGGATATGAACCGACCCTAAAAGCAGGTTCAGCAGGAAAAAGAGGAAGATTGATGCCAGTGTCAGCAACATCAATGGCAGTACGGGTCTTTTCATCATTTCAGCAGTTCGTAGTAAGTCGGTTTATAGTCGGGCAGCAAATCGGGATGAAAAGCATGTATCAAGTCCTCCAATACAATTTCGGGTTGCATGGGCATGCTTTCGTAGAAGGGTTTCTCGCGCATGTTGCAGTATACCACTCCCTTTTCGCGGAATGCACGGAAGTCGGCATAGCGAGGGTCGAGGGCTTTCAAGGCATCATAAGTGAATGTCCCGTCATAGCTGTTGACAATACGCCAGAAGTCGGCACTCTCCGCCTGGCTGTACACGGTTTCAAAGTCCAGCGTGACGCCTCCCGAACGGGGGTCGTCTTTTAAGAAATAGTCTGCACCGGCATCGCGGAAGAGCTCGGCAAGAAAGCTTTTTCCTCCCACCGCATACCAGTTGCCTCCCCGTATCTCTCCACTGAACACCACCGGACGCCTCTTCACATGAGCGGCCAGTTCCTTCAACTCGTTATAGCGCTTCTCTATCGCGGCAAACTTCTCATTCGCCTCCACTTCCCTGCCAATGAACATTCCGATGAATTTAATCCATTCGGCCTGCCCCAGCGGAGTCATTTCCTTGTATCCCAAATGGGGAACCAGCGGAATGCCGATTTCCCGCATGGCATCATACCCGCCCCGTTTGAAAGGAGAGATGAAAATGACATCCGGATTCATGCTCATTATCACTTCATTGTCAAAGTTTCCCTCGATACCTATCTTCGCTGTCTTGCCCGACTTCAAACGTTCGTTCATCTCCTTGTTGAAGAGATGGCGGGTACTGGTGATACCCACCACATAATCGCAGGCATCCAGACGGATAAAGTTGGAAAGCTGCAAGGACGTCATGCACATGACGTGCTTCACCGGCGTTTCAATCACCGTATAATCGCTTGGTATATCGGCAGGTTTCACACCTTTCGGCACCAGTGCATAATGGAAGGTGTTGCTGCTTTCTTTCTGAGGGTCGCGTATATCCACCAGGCGGACATGGTCCGGAAGATATTTTACCGTATAGCCTTTGGCATAAAGCGGGACAATGGCAGCC
>CAJJYX010000007.1 GCA_905197435.1 uncultured Bacteroides sp. | reverse complement strand
AACCATTTACTTCAGTTCATATCAGTTATAAGCAAAGTCTTATATCGAATTCAGGTTATTTAAGTTTTACAGGTTGGACTTGCGAAACTTAAGTCCTTAATCTTATAATTCGTCAGATTTTATGCCAAAGGCATGCGCCAAAGAGTAAATCACCGGTTCCCAACGGCAACACATCGGGTTCAAAGGTTCCTCCAAAGCAAAGTATACTGCCTTGCCCCTCTCCTCCTCGTTCTTGTCTTTGAAGAAACCGGTCAGTTTCTCCTCTACTCTGCCGCCATACGCCTGATGAAAAGGCAACAGCATCAAACATTTCACATCAGCAGAATCAAGTGCCAGATTCATCAGGTCGAGAAATAACTCTTCAGTCGAAACAAGTCCCGAGGAAGTTACAGAAGAAAATGCAAATTCGCCCAGCGGCGTACGGCATGCCTGGTGGTTCAACTTATCCACATCGGACGGCTCACAACACTTCAGCACATTCGCTGCCGGAGTATGTACCAACAGGACTTCCACCTCATTTTCTTTTTCCCTCAAACCGGCATCCAGCGCCAAATAGCTCAACCATGCCGGCAGGTCAATATCAGGCAGCTTCCGCCCTAACCTGTTTTCCAGAAAGTTCTTTGCACCATATACCATTTCATTCAGAAATGCCACATCTATCAATATCACATTTGCCGGGAACTTTATTTTATCTTCCATACTTTCTACTTGTTATCTGTTTAAGGCCCCGCCCCATCAAGGGCTCTGCCCAATGAAGATGTAAAGGTACAAAAATAATCATCAACACCCACCATATATGCGAAAAAACGACTCACAGAGCATCTCATCGTACAAGCCACATCCGTACTGCAGAGAAACAGGATGCCTATAAGAGCATACCCGGAAAAGTCCCATACTGATATAGCATTAAAAGCCTTATAATATGATATTAAAAGCCTTTTAATTGCATATTGAAAGCCTTTTAATCGTATCTCACTCCGGAAAAGAGATAGGAAGGCTTAGTAAAGGAGCGAAGATACTCCGTAGAAACAAACAGTCAGAGAAAACGACATTTTGTCATTCCATACATGTGTTTTACTGAAATTTTGTCCGAAATATTCCAATGGCAAATCTTTTGCGCCTCCCTAAGTGTTATGAAACTGATAAAATAGAAAGGAGAAAAACATATGAACTTTAACAACTTTACCATTAAAGCGCAAGAAGCAGTGCAGGAGGCTGTGAACCTTGTACAAGGCCGGGGACAGCAGGCCATCGAACCCGTGCATGTGCTTCAAAGCGTGATGAAAGTGGGCGAAAACGTCACCAACTTCATCTTCCAGAAGCTGGGCATGAACGGCCAGCAGATAGCGCTTGTACTGGACAAGCAAATTGATTCTCTGCCCAAGGTATCCGGCGGAGAGCCATACCTGAGCCGCGAAACGAACGAGGTATTCCAGAAAGCCACCCAATATTCCAAGGAAATGGGTGATGAATTCGTCTCTCTGGAGCCCATGTTGCTGGCTTTGCTGAATGTAAAAAGCACTGCATCCACCATTCTGAAGGATGCCGGGATGACGGACCGCGAACTGCGGGAAGCCATCAACGAACTGCGGAAAGGGGAAAAGGTGACCTCACAATCCAGCGAAGACACTTACCAGGCTCTGGAAAAGTATGCCATCAATCTGAACGAAGCAGCCCGTAGCGGCAAACTGGATCCCGTCATCGGCCGTGACGAAGAGATACGGCGTGTCCTGCAGATTCTGAGTCGGCGTACCAAGAACAACCCGATTCTTATCGGTGAGCCGGGTACGGGTAAGACAGCCATTGTAGAAGGCCTTGCCCACCGTATCTTGCGTGGAGACGTGCCCGAAAATCTGAAGAACAAGCAAGTCTACTCATTGGATATGGGTGCACTGGTGGCCGGCGCCAAATACAAAGGTGAGTTTGAAGAGCGTCTGAAAGCCGTTATCAATGAAGTGAAGAAGTCGGAAGGCGACATTATCCTCTTCATCGATGAGATTCACACCTTGGTGGGTGCCGGTAAGGGCGAGGGAGCCATGGATGCTGCCAACATCCTGAAGCCAGCCTTGGCGCGCGGCGAATTAAGAAGCATTGGAGCCACTACCCTTGACGAATACCAGAAGTATTTCGAAAAGGACAAAGCTTTGGAGCGCCGTTTCCAAATTGTCATGGTAAACGAACCGGATACGCTGAGCACCATCTCCATTCTGCGTGGTCTGAAGGAACGCTATGAGAACCATCACCACGTACGAATCAAAGACGATGCCATCATCGCTGCCGTAGAGTTGAGCAACCGTTACATCACCGACCGTTTCTTGCCCGACAAGGCCATCGACCTGATGGACGAGGCCGCTGCCAAGCTCCGTATGGAGGTCGACTCCGTTCCGGAAGAGTTGGATGAAATTTCGCGTAAGATAAAACAGTTGGAGATTGAGCGTGAAGCCATCAAACGTGAGGACGACCAACCCAAGCTGGAACAAATCGGTAAAGAACTTGCCGCACTGAAGGAACAGGAAAGCTCATACAAGGCAAAATGGCAAAGCGAGAAGACCCTGGTCAACAAAATCCAGCAGAATAAAGTGGAAATAGAAAACCTGAAGTTCGAAGCCGACAAGGCAGAGCGGGAAGGTGACTATGGCCGGGTTGCTGAAATCCGTTACGGCAAGCTGCAAGCGTTGAACAAGGAGATTGAAGAAACGCAGCAGAAACTGCACGAAATGCAGGGCGACAAGGCCATGATTAAAGAGGAAGTCGATGCTGAGGACATCGCCGACGTAGTATCCCGCTGGACCGGAATACCGGTAAGCAAGATGCTGCAAAGTGAGAAGGACAAGCTGCTGCATCTGGAAGCAGAACTGCACCGGCGGGTTATCGGACAAGATGAAGCCATAGAAGCTGTATCCGACGCCGTACGCCGCAGCCGTGCCGGACTGCAAGACCCGAAACGCCCCATCGGTTCATTCCTTTTCTTGGGAACTACCGGTGTAGGTAAGACGGAATTGGCAAAGGCATTGGCAGAGTTCCTCTTTGACGATGAGACCATGATGACCCGTATCGACATGAGCGAATATCAGGAGAAGCACAGCGTTTCCCGTTTGGTCGGAGCGCCTCCGGGATATGTAGGCTACGATGAAGGCGGACAGTTGACAGAAGCCGTAAGACGGAAACCGTATTCTGTTGTCCTGTTTGATGAAATCGAGAAAGCGCATCCGGACGTATTCAACATCCTGCTGCAAGTGCTGGATGACGGACGTCTGACGGATAACAAAGGGCGTACGGTCAACTTCAAGAATACGATCATCATCATGACCTCCAACATGGGCAGCGGCTACATCCAAAGCCAGATGGAGAAACTGAATGGAAGCAATAAGGAGCAAATCGTGGAGGAGACCAAGAAGGAAGTGATGAATATGCTGAAAAAGACCATCCGTCCGGAATTCTTGAACCGTATTGACGAAACCATCATGTTCCTGCCGCTGACAGAACCTGAAATCAAGCAGATTGTGACGCTTCAAATCAAGAGCGTGCAGAAGATGCTTTCCGGTAATGGTGTGGAATTGGTTCTGACAAATGCTGCCATAAACTTCCTTGCCAATGCGGGATATGACCCCGAATTCGGTGCCCGTCCGGTGAAACGTGCCATCCAGCACTACTTGCTGAACGATTTGTCGAAGAAGCTCCTGGCCCAGGAAGTAGACCGAAGCAAACCTATCACGGTGGATGCCAATACCGCTAACGACGGATTGGTATTCAGAAACTAAGAATAGTCCGTAGTGTATAAAAAAGAGGCGACTCGCAATTGAGCCGCCTCTTTTTTTTATACATTACAACCTGAAATTTATTCAGCTTTGCTTTCTTCCTTGGCTTCTTCAGCAGCGGGAGCTTCCTCAAAATCAGCCATACCGCTCTTCACCAACAAATTATACCAAGTAATCAGCTTTTTGATATCGGACGGATATACACGATCACGGTCGAAGGTAGGCAATACCTCTGCCAGATAAGCACGCAGGTCATCGGCAGTAGCTTTCTTCAAATCCATCACTACGGCAGCACCGTTTTCCTTTTTCTTCATGGAAAGGAATACTTCCTTCAAAGGTACATCTTCCGTATCTGTATACATGGCGATATCGCCCAAAGAAATAATCTTCTCATTACCATAAGCAGGGAAACGCTTCTTGTCAACAAGTGACTCTACAATCAGCATGTTTTTTCCCTGAGAAACGAGCTTATACAATCCCGGTTTACCGGAAATGGACAAAATAGTCTTCAACATAAGTATATTCTGTTTTGATTAGTAGTAGTTGTTTTTTCGGGGAGCAAAGATAGTGCAAGCCGAAGACAATACAAAATAAGCTTGCTTATTTTTATGTCGAGGCGATGCCTGTTTTCTTGAAAGGCAACCGATATTTTTTAGATAGTGAAGTGATTAACCCTAAAACCTGTGGAATCAACGGAGTTTCACCGTCATTTACAATTACAAAATCTGCATGTTTACGTTTTTCCTCATCGTTCATCTGGCTGCGGACACGTCTTTCTATCAATTCGCGCGAGGAGGCATCCCTTCGGATGGCACGCAAAATACGCACTTCTTCGGGAGCATAGACCATAACGACAGCATCCACCTCACCGGCAAAACCCGCTTCCAACAGGATAGCCGATTCGATACCGACAATAGAAGAAGCAGCGTGGCATTGTACCCATTGCCTGAAATCCTCCTTTACACGAGGATGAACGATACCGTTGATTTCTTTGGCATGCTCCGGACTGCCAAAAAGATAAGATGCCAGCAACGGCTTATTCAGCATGCCGCCGGCATACACCTCCGCACCAAGCAAGGATGACAACTCCTTGCGGATAAACGAATCGGAAACCATCAGCCTCTTCGTTTCCAAATCCGAGATATAGACAGGAACGCCCAGCACTCCCAGCAACCGGGAGACCACACTCTTTCCGCTACCGATGCCACCGGTTATACCTATCTTAATCGCCATAATCAGGAGATACTTGCTCGATAAGGAAATCCACCTGCGCCGGATTAAAGCGTACTTGGCTTACCCCTTTCGGCAGATTCTTTATCTTTACCGTATACTTATCGGAACCCAAACGAAGCAGTTCCTCGTAAGACACATAAATATGAAAATCATCGGCATTAATCTGCCTAAAATGGCTCAGGCCGACCTGAAACGTGACTTGTACCTTGGAAGGGAAAGCACGCAGCACCTTGTCGGCAGGAAAATTCACGCCACGCAATGGTACCTCCACTGTCTTTTCCGTATAAATATCCACCGGAAGTATCATCTCAATGGAAGACGGTACAAACTTCACACCTTTCTGAATACGCAGGGGAACTTGCTGTCTCAAAGTGTCCGATATGTCTTCCAACTTCACCTGTTGCGTATAGGCAACAGTAATCGTGTCCAGTACGCCCTGCGGTGCATATACCAGCACAGAATCGGGACTGAATATCGTATCCGAAAGATAATACTCACGTCCGGCGCTCAGCGTGCCACGCAACTTCACCGGCACCAGTTTGGAGACTCCCGTCGAATAGATATATTCCAACGTATCCGGCTTCATCGAAAGCAGGCGGGTAGATGCATTCAGCTGGTTCAGCACCTTCTTTTCAAACTGTGAAGGATATATCCGCACTTGATTATCCACTCCTTTATAATCGGCATAATCCAAAATAACGGGATAGAAACTCTTTCCCAACATATAGTTAAGCAGTACCGTCCCCTTGTCTTTTACCTTGATGCGAAGTTCTGAAGCTGGCTCAGAAGTGATCACCACATCATTGGGCACCCCCTTCAACCGCACCGGTATAGAGAAGTCTGCCTCATAGTCGTTGTTCAAGGTCTGCAACAGCCAGAAGCCACCGGCCACAAAGAAGAAAAACAAAAAAATGAAGAACTCCCTGCTTTTATCGCTAAGCAGAAAGTCCTTCACTTGTCTTGATATCCTCAGATATGTACGTTGTATGTTCCTACGTTCAAACATAGGGCACATTTCTATTATTTAGATGCCTGACTGCTGTTCGCATCAGCAGCTGCAGCAAAAATAGAGTTCTTGTCTACACGAATCTTAACGTTAGAAGCGATTTCAAGTACCACATCATTGTCGTTGATTTCTTTGATAACACCATGGATACCACCAGCTGTAATTATCTTCTGATTCACTTGAAGCGATTTACGGAAGTTTGCTATTTCCTTTTGCTTCTTGTTTTGAGGGCGAATCATAAAGAAATACATGATAACGAACATGGCTATCAACATAATCCACATCATGCTACCACCACCGGCAGGGCCTGCAGCAGGAGCCTGCAGGAAAAATACAGTCATTAAGTTCATAATACTCAGTTTTGATTTCTATTATTAAACAAAGGTATTAGTTTTTCGTTAACTTACCTTCTTTTTTTAATTGATTAACTATTCCGTCCAATGTACCGTTCACGAAACTGCCGCTTTTGGCCGTGCTGTAAACTTTGGCAATATCGACATATTCATTTAACGAAACACTAACCGGAATGTTCGGGAAGCTCAAAATTTCAGCCAAGGCACACTGCATGATTACAACATCCATAAAGGCTACGCGTTCCAAATCCCAATTACGCGTATTCTCGCTGATGAGGTGACGGTAATAATCGCAGTTCAAAATGGCACGACGGAACAGGCGGCGTGCAAATTCTTGGTCTTCCTCATCCTTGAACTCGGGCAACAGTTTCTGGTTGGCACCATTCTTCTCTTCAAAACGCTTGATGGTTTTCAGAACAAAGGTATCCACAATCTCCTTGTCGTCGTTCCAATAAAGGCTCTGGTCTTCGAGTACATTATCCAAGTCTTCGTTGTTGAAGACGAAAGTCTTATATAGCTTTCTCCACAGTTCACGGTCACATTCGTAAGAATCGTCCGAAGAAGCCATATACTCCTTATATATATCCGATTCCACTATTTTCTCATACAATCCCTTGACGAAATCTTCATCATTGTCCCATGTACGCTTTTGGTTGGCGATGAACTCCGCCAATTGCTTGTTCACTTCCAACTGGGCTATAAACTTGTTTTGCGTAAATTTCATGTTGGGATACAACTCCTCGGCAGTAGGAGCCAGTTTAGCTTTTGCCGCATCAATACGTTTTTGTGCGTAGTTCGTCAAAGCTATCATCAGCATCAGCAGGTAGTTGTAGAGGTCGTATGCCTTTGAAAGGCTAAAGAACAATTCTTTCTCCGCTGAGTCTAAATTTTTACTGCCATTCTGATAATAAGCATATACAATCTGTATAATCTTAAGACGAATAAGAACTCTGTTGATCATAATTCTAAAGTAAATACTAGTGTTTTAACAAGATGCAAAAGTAGGCATTTTTAATGAGTTTACATAAATAAATCACATTTTTTAATGCAGATATTGATTATCCGGCCTTTTTCTTTTGACAGTTTAAAAAAAATCGTCAATTTTGAGCCCGATAAAGAGCTAAAAGCTACGAGAGATATAAGTTTTAAAGTGATAATATCAAAATTGAGACCTATTATAATATGGAAGACTTTAAAAAGAAAAACGCAGCGGACATGAACGACAAGGAGATTGTTTTTTCCCAATCCATCAAAGCAGGTAAGCGCATCTATTATTTAGACGTCAAGAAAAACAGAAAAGACGAAATGTTTCTCGCCATCACAGAAAGCAAGAAAATCGTGATGGGTGAAGGAGACGACTCGCAGGTAAGTTTTGAAAAGCACAAAATCTTTTTATACAAAGAAGATTTTGAAAAGTTTATGAACGGACTCCAGCAAGCTATCGGCTTCATCCAAGAGCAACAGGGCTGCTATACAAGACATGCCGCTGATGAAGAGGCAGAAAGCGCCGAGACAACCAAAGAGGAATTACCGAAAGAAGAAAAGGCATCTCCATTGGACGAAGAAATCAAGATAGACATAGAATTTTAAGTCATAACTTTTTGATAATTCAAAAAGAAGCTGTACTTTTGCACCGCTTTTTTGCAACATCATGTGGCAAGCCACATCGTGTGATGGTGAATTAAGCAAAAAATTTACTTAATTTAGAGTAACACAATTTTTTAAGAAATGAAATCAATTGAAGTAAAAGGAACTGCAAGAACAATTGCAGAACGTTCTTCGGAACAGGCAAGAGCTTTGAAAGCTATTCGTAAAAACAACGGTGTACCTTGCGTACTTTATGGTGCAGGTGAAAACGTTCACTTCACTGTACCTGCAGAAGGTCTGCGCAACTTGGTTTACACTCCGCACATCTATGTAGTTGACTTGATAATTGATGGCAAGAAAGTAAATGCTATCATGAAGGATATCCAATTCCACCCTGTAAAGGATACTATCCTGCACGTTGACTTCTATCAAATCGATGAAGCCAAACCTATCGTAATGGAAGTTCCGGTACAGATGGAAGGTTTGGCAGAAGGTGTTAAAGCCGGTGGTAAGCTGGTACTCCAGATGCGTAAACTGAAAGTTAGAGCATTGTACAACGTAATTCCTGAAAGACTGACTATCAACGTTTCTCACTTGGGACTTGGCAAGACTGTCAAAGTTGGCGAATTGCAATACGAAGGATTGGAATTGTTGAATGCCAAAGAAGCCGTTGTATGCGCCGTTAAGCTGACTCGTGCTGCAAGAGGTGCCGCTGCTGCTGCAGGTAACTAATCGATTCTTTCCAAGAAAGACTAAATATTCAGGAACGCGGATTAACGCAGCCAACGCAGATTTCATACTGATTTCCGCGGAAAGTTGCGATAATCCGCGTTCTTTTTCTTACAGTTCTTCCTCCTCTAAAAAGGGAAAGGAAATAGATATGAAGCTCTGACAATGAAATATTTAATTGTAGGATTGGGCAATATTGGCCCCGAATATCACGAAACCCGCCACAACATCGGATTCATGGTAGTAGATGCCCTGGCCAAAGCGGCAGGTGCAACTTTCACCGACGGGCGTTATGGTTTCACCACAACACTGTCAGTCAAGGGGCGTCAACTGTTACTTCTGAAGCCTTCCACTTTTATGAACCTCAGCGGCAATGCCGTACGCTACTGGATGCAGAAAGAAAACATTCCATTGGAGAATGTATTGATAGTGGTAGATGACCTTGCACTGCCATTCGGCACACTGCGCCTGAAAGGCAAGGGAAGCGATGCGGGACATAACGGCCTGAAGCATATTGCCGCCACATTGGGCACTCAGAATTATGCCCGCCTGCGTTTCGGTATCGGCAACGACTTTCCCCGCGGCGGACAGATTGACTATGTGCTGGGACATTTTACCGACGAAGATTGGAAAACAATGGGTGAGAGATTGGAAACAGCCGGAGAAATCATCAAAAGTTTTTGCCTGGCAGGAATAAATATCACCATGAATCAATATAACAAGAAATGAACGAAGCCAGAATTGACAAATGGATGTGGGCGGTACGTATCTTCAAAACGCGCACCATAGCTGCCGAAGCCTGCAAAAAAGGACGCATCAGCATCAATGGCGCACTGGCAAAGGCTGCCCGTACGGTGAAGCCGGGAGATGTCATCCAAGTGCGCAAGCCCCCCGTCACCTATTCTTTCAAAGTATTGCAACCCATCGAAAAACGTGTCGGTGCAAAGTTAGTAACCGAAATGATGGAAAATGTAACGACTCCGGAACAGTATGAATTGTTGGAGATGAGCCGTGTCAGCGGTTTTATCAACCGTGCCAAAGGTACCGGACGTCCAACGAAAAAAGACCGCCGAAGTCTGGAAGAATTTACAGAGCCGGAATTTCTGGATGATTTCGACTTTGATTTCGATTTTGAGGAAAAGTAAAACAAAGGAAAGATTATGAGCGAGGAAATAATTAAATGGGGATTCATTGGTTGCGGGGAAGTAACCAAATACAAAAGCGGACCTGCATTCCAGAAAATAGAGAACTCCGAGGTAGTGGCCGTCATGAGCCGGAATGGTGACAAAGCCAAGACATATGCCAAAGAAAGAGGAATTCCCAAATGGTACGATGATGCTCAGGAATTGATTGATGACGAGGATGTAAATGCCGTATATATTGCCACTCCCCCTTCGTCACATGCCACCTATGCCATCATGTCTATGAAGGCAGGCAAACCTGTCTACATAGAAAAGCCGATGGCCGTCACTTACGAAGAGTGTTGCCGTATCAACCGGATTTCCAAGGAAACGGGTGTTCCATGTTTTGTCGCTTATTACCGCCGCTATCTGCCCTACTTTCAAAAAGTGAAGTCATTGGTAGATGAAGGCCGTATCGGCAACATCATCAACATCCAAATCCGCTTCGCACAGCCTCCCCGCAACCTCGACTATAACAAGGAGAACTTACCATGGCGGGTGCAACCGGATATTGCCGGGGGAGGATACTTCTATGACCTTGCACCCCACCAGATAGATTTATTACAGGAAATATTCGGATGCATCCTTGAAGCCAGCGGCTACAAGAGCAACCGTGGCGGGCTATATTCTGCAGAGGACACCCTAAGTGCATGCTTCCAATTCGACAACGGACTGGTGGGCAGCGGTTCCTGGTGCTTTGTCGCCCACGAATCTGCCCGTGAAGACCGTATAGAAATCATTGGCGACAAAGGAATGATCTGCTTCTCCGTGTTCACCTACGACCCCATTGCGCTGCATACGGAAAGAGGACGTGAGGAAATCATTGTCGAAAACCCCACATACGTCCAACAGCCACTCATCCAGGCAGTAGTAGACCACTTGTTGGGTAAATCGACCTGTAGCTGTGACGGCGAAAGCGCTACTCTTACCAACTGGGTGATGGACAAAATACTGAATAAACTCTAATAAACGATTAGAGGATACTCCTTACCCCATATCGGGATTTTCGCACTTCTGGCCGACTAATTTATACACATCGGCACTCTCACCTACAATCCATACCACATCTCCTTCTGCGAAAGGCTCATGTGGATTGGGAGCATGCAGGTTTTCCCCTCCCCGCTCCACACCGACAATCAAACAGTGGTACTTCTCCCGTATGCCTGCCTCTTTCAGGGTCTTGTTCAAGAAAGGAGATTGCCCGTCCACACAGAACTGGCGTAGAATCATCTCACTCTTCTCTATCACATCCGCATTCATGTCAGCTACTTTAGCCATCTCCTGGCCGAAAATGTTCAATTCATCGTCCGTAGCAATTACTTGTATCTTGTCCTGCGGGAAAAGGCGGACAGACGCTCCGGGAATATTAATCCGTTTCTTGCCTCGAAGGATGGAGACCACATGGATGCCGTATTTCTTTCCAAAATTCAACTCCTCCAATGTCCTGCCTGCCCATTCCGACTCACCGGGAATTTCAAAATCCGTCAGGTGCAGGTCGCGTGACAGCAAGCGCCCTGCATACTCCGGTTTTTTCTCTCCCATATACTCGGCACGCATGTCGCGAGACCGCAGATTCTGGAAGAATGTCCGCTCTATCATGATGGACTGCTTCTTCAACTGACGGGAAAGTATCATCAAAGTCACCAGCAACGCCGCCACTCCAAATACCAGCCCCACAGACATCTTGAACAAACCGGCTATGACGAACATGACAAACGAAACGCCAAGCAGCAGACGCAGTACAATGGTAGCCACCAATGGCGCCCGGTTTCCACGGCTGTCTTTCCATAAAGTCACGAACTCTTCCGAATGATTCTTTTTAATCATGATGGCACGCAGAAACGGCGCTATACATAGAATGATAATAAAGGCAGCCAACAAGGAGCCCCATACCCCGGGCAGGCTGTCGTGCACGAAAGGCACCAGAAAACGGAATGCCAAAGCTATCACCGCCACGCAAATAATGGAATATACGACCGTAATCCTGACCAGCGCAAATATCAGCTTCTTCCACAGACTTTCATGATTCATGGTCTGCGAACCGGAAGCATAGCGAGTCAGGAACTTTCTCCATCTTTCCGGCAAGTGCGCATCCACAAGATTGGAAGCGGGTTCTGCCAAACGAATCATATAAGGAGTGAGGAAAGTAGTGATGACAGACACCGCCACCACGATAGGATATAGGAAATGACTGGTGACATGCAGCGACACACCCAGCGAAGCTATGATAAAGGCAAACTCACCGATTTGCGTCAGACTGAAACCACACTGCATGGCCGTCTTCAGCGGTTGTCCGGCCAGCAGCACACCCAGCGTTCCAAACAGGGACTGTCCAAGGATGACAGCCAAGGTAATCACAACAATAGGTCCCGCATACTCCACAATCATAGCCGGATCTACCATCATGCCCACCGAAACAAAGAAAATGGCCCCGAACAAATCCTTCACCGGCTTCACCAAACGTTCTATACTCTCCGCCTCTACCGTTTCGGCAAGAATGGACCCCATGATGAATGCTCCGAAGGCAGCCGAGAAGCCCGTATGTGCAGCCATCACCACCATACCGAAACAAAGTCCGAGAGATACAATCAACAAGGTTTCCTCGCTCATCAGCTTCCGGCATCGCTTCAGCAATCCAGGAATGAGGTAAATACCCACCACAAACCAAAGTATCAAAAAGAACAACAGTTTAGCAATGCTCTCCAGCATCTCCGTACCCTCGAAGTTATGGCTGACTGCCATAGTGGAAAGCATCACCATCAATACGATAGCAAGAATATCTTCCAGGATAAGTACGCTGAGCACCAGTCCGGTGAACTGCTTCTTGCGCATTCCCAAATCATCAAAAGCCTTATAAATAATGGTAGTGGAAGACATGGCAATCATGCCGCCCAGGAAGATGCAGTCCATCTGTTTCCAACCAAACCCGGTGCCGACCGCCACTCCCAACAATATCATACAAAAGATGATGGTACATGCAGCAATAATCGCTGCCCCTCCCACCTTCACAATCTTTTTGAAACTGAATTCCAATCCCAATGCAAACAGCAGGAAGATAACGCCTATATCTGCCCAAGTCTGTATATTTGCCGTGTCCATCACAGACGGCGTATAGGCCATGTGAGGGCTGGCAAGGAATCCCGCAACTACATATCCTAACACCAGCGGTTGCTTCAACTTCTTAAAAAGCAGGGTCATAATCCCCGCACAAATCAATATCAGAGCTAAATCAGCTATCAAAGGAGCTAAATGTGACATAACTACTTATCTGTTAATCAAAGATATACTACTGCAAAGTTTCGCAACCTCTTTGTAGCAACCCTGCAGCAGTTGTTTTAAGATAGATTCTACAATACACCTTTTGAACTTGGCAGTTCAAAGTGATATATATCCCTCTTCACCGCCATTTTCAGCGCACGCGCCAATGCTTTGAAAATGCCCTCTATCTTGTGATGCTCGTTCTGGCCTTCAGCCTTCACATTAAGGTTCATCCGGGCAGCATCACTCAGGGACTTGAAGAAATGCAGGAACATTTCCGTGGGCATTTCGCCAATCTTCTCGCGCTTGAACTCGGCATCCCATACCAGCCACGGGCGCCCACCGAAGTCAAGGCACACCTGGCAAAGACAATCGTCCATAGGAAGGGCATAGCCGTAGCGTTCAATGCCCCGCTTGCTGCCCAAGGCTTGGTAAAGGCACTCACCCAAGGCAAGGGCGGTATCTTCGATGGTATGATGCTCGTCTACTTCAAGGTCACCTTTCACACGTATGGTCAGGTCCATGCCACCATGCTTGCCTATCTGTTCCAGCATATGGTCAAAGAAACCCAGTCCGGTCGCGATGTCGCAATGTCCGTTGCCATCCAGATTCAAAGATACGTATATATCGGTCTCCTTAGTGGTGCGTCGCACTTCCGCCTTGCGCTCACCGGCAAAGAGGAATTCGGCCACTTTATCCCAATCCTTGGTGGCAAGGGCACAATAATCTTCAAGCCCGTCACAAGCGGCGCTTCCACCTTCGGAGACGGGTCTCAACGAAGCCGTATCATCTTGCAGAAGAATGGCGCGGCAGCCCAGATTCTTTGCCAGTTCCACATCCGTAGGGCGGTCGCCGATGACGAAACTGTGGGGCAAATCGTACTCCGGATTATCGAGGTATTTGGCAAGCATTCCGGTACGCGGCTTACGGGTCGGCGCATTGTCGTCGGGCATGCTGCGGTCGATGCAGATGTCGTCGAAGGTGATGCCTTCGCCTTCCAATGTCTTCATCATCAGATTGTGTGCCGGCCAAAAAGTCTCTTCCGGAAAGGAAGCCGTGCCGAGCCCGTCTTGATTGGTCACCATCACAAAATCAAAATCCAGCTTGCTGCGGATGAAGCCAAGATTGCGCATTACTTTCGGATAAAACTCCAACTTCTCCAAGGAGTCCAACTGATAATCAATCGGCGGCTCGATGACTAAAGTTCCGTCACGGTCTATAAAAAGTACTTTCTTCTTCATAACATGGTAAATGGTCAAATCGTAAATGCCTTCAGCGCTTCAATCAATTTCTCATTCTCCCCTCTTGTTCCCACCGTCACCCGCAGGCAGTTTCCACAAAGTGAGACAGAGTTGCGGTTGCGGACAATGATGCCCTTGCCTACCAGATAATTGTAAATCTTCACAGCATCCGTCACGCGGGCCAAGAAGAAATTGGCATGGGAGGGGAACATCTTCACCGTACAAGGCAGTGCGGCAAACTCCGCTTCCAGGCTCTCCCGCTCTTCCTTCAGTGTCTTCACCCAACGTTCTATCTCATAATAGCGGTGCAGCATTTCCACGGCCTGCTTCTGCGTCAGTTGGTTCACATTATAAGGATACTTTATTTTACTGAGAATGCTGATAATCTCCGGCGAAGCAAATGCCATGCCCAAACGAATGGCAGCGCATCCCCATGCCTTGGAGAAGGTTTGAAGCACAATAAGATTCGGGTATTTGTCTAAATCCTTGAGGAAGGAAGGCGCTTCGGAGAAATCATTGTACGCTTCATCCAGTATCACTAATCCGTCAAACCGGCGAATCAGTTTTTCAATCTCACTCCGGAGCAGGTCGTTCCCTGTCGGATTGTTGGGAGAGCAGAGGAAAATCAGCTTGGTATGCCCGTCCGATGCAGCCAGAAGCTTATCTGCCGAAAACTGAAAATCCTCATCGAGCAGTACTTTGCGATACTCCACATTGTTCACATCCGCACACACTTGATACATACCGTAAGTAGGGTCTATAGCCACCACATTGTCAATACAAGGCTCACAAAAGGCACGGAACACCAAGTCGATGGCCTCATCACTGCCATTTCCCAGAAAGATATGGTCGGGGCTCACCTTTTTTATTTTGGACAACTCCATTTTCAACTCCCGCTGCATCGGGTCCGGATAACGGTTGTGCGGTGTGTTATAAGGGTTCTCGTTTGCGTCGAGGAAGACGGATGCCGCAGCACCATTATATTCATCACGTGCTGAAGAATAAGGCTTCAGACGCCAGATGTTCGGACGGGTAAGTTCTTGCAATGTTTTCATCATGCTATCTACGGTTTGAAAATTAAAATTACTTCAATCGGCTCTCTCTATGTCCAGCTGTCTAAGCCTCACGGTCACAGCATTTTTATGCGCATCCAACTGTTCATTGGCTGCCATCACCTCTATGGCAGGGCCGATGATGCTCAGTCCCTCCGGCTTTATCTCCTGGAAGGTTACCTTGCGGATAAAGCTGTCGAGACTGACACCGCTATACGCCTTGGCATAACCGTTCGTGGGCAAGGTGTGGTTTGTGCCAGAAGCATAATCTCCCGCACTTTCAGGAGTGAGGGAACCCAAGAATACAGAACCGGCATTCACGACACACTCGGCCACAGACATATAGTCGGCAGTCTCTATGATAAGATGTTCGGGGGCATAGGCATTGGTCAGTTCAACGGCTTCCTCCATGCTGTTCACCACAATCAGTTTGCTGTTGGCAAGAGATTTCTCAGCTATTTCCTTACGTGGCAACAAGGCCAACTGGCGTTCCACTTCCACCTTTACAGCCTGCTGCAACTGGGCGGAGGTAGTAATCAGCATCGCCTGGCTATCCACTCCATGCTCTGCCTGGCTCAACAAGTCGGCAGCCACAAAGACAGGATTAGCCGTTTCGTCGGCCAGGACTTCCACTTCGGAAGGTCCGGCAGGCATATCTATCGCCACATCACGCAAACTCACAAGCTGTTTGGCAGCCGTGACATACTGGTTTCCCGGACCGAATATCTTATATACCTTAGGCACACTTTCCGTTCCGTATGCCATGGCAGCAATAGCCTGTATGCCGCCGGCCTTGAAAATCTTGCTGACACCGGCCACCTTCGCGGCAAACAGTACAGCAGGGTGCACCTTTCCGTCCCTGCCCGGAGGCGTGCAGAGAACAATCTCCCGGCATCCGGCAATCCTGGCGGGAACAGCCAGCATCAGCACCGTGGAAAACAATGGAGCCGTACCTCCGGGAATATACAATCCCACCTTTTCTATGGCAACCGCTTTCTGCCAGCAGTTCACTCCCGGCTGGGTTTGTACTTTTTTACCCTCAAAACGCTGTGCGGCATGGAAAGTCTCGATGTTCTGCTTTGCCAGACGAATAGCTGCTTTCAAATCCTCACTCACCAGATTTTCAGCTTCCTTCTGTTCCTCTTCCGACACCGCCAATGAGGCCAGTACCACTTTATCAAATTTCTCTTCATAGTCCAGTACAGCACGGTCGCCCTCTGACCTCACGCGGTCTATGACATTCCGCACCGTATCAAACAGATTCTCCGTATTCATCACCGGACGCTTCAGCATCTCTGCCCACTGGGATTTATCGGGATTGCTTATCAATATCATAATGGCATGTTTTTGAATGATTTATAAATGGGGGATTTGTTCTACCACAGATTACGCAGACTCACACAAATTATTCAGATGCAAATGATTACTTTAGAAATAAAATCCGTATAATCTATGGTGAAACATTAAATTATCATTTTCTCAATCGGCAGCACCAGGATGCCTTCCGCCCCCAACGCTTTCAGCTTTCCGATAATTTCCCAAAAGCACTTCTCGTCAAGCACCGTATGCACTGAACACCAGCCTTCTTGCGCCAAAGGCATCACCGTAGGGCTCTTCATGCCCGGCAGCACAGAGACAATCTCATTCAGTTTATCTTTCGGAGCATTCATCAGCACATATTTCTTATCCTCGGCTGTTTTTACCGCATCCATACGGAATAACAGTTCTCGCAATATCCCCAGCTTTTCTTCGCTCAGGTTCTTGTTGCCAATCAACAGGGCTTCGGACTTCATCACAACTTCCACTTCCTTCAAGCGGTTGCTCACCAGCGTAGAGCCGGAACTTACAATGTCAAAAATGGCATCTGCCAAACCGATACCCGGAGCCACTTCCACCGACCCCGTAATAACATGTATCTCCGCATTCACACCGTTCTCTTTCAAGAAACCGGAAAGAATTCTTGGATAAGATGTCGCAATCTTCTTTCCGTGAAACCACTTCACTCCCGGATAATCGATATCCTTCGGCATGGCCAAAGACAAACGGCACTTGCTGAATCCCAAGCGCTTGATAATCTCCGCATCCTCCTTCTTCTCAACAAATTCATTCTCGCCCACAATGCCTATGTCAGCCACTCCAGTAGCCACGGACTGTGGAATATCATCATCCCTCAGGAACAACACCTCAAGAGGAAAGTTTGACGACTGTACCAGCAACGAACGTTTCATGGCACTCAACTTAATATCCGATTCTTCCAAAAATGACATCGTCTCGTCATAAAGACGACCTTTAGCTTGTACTGCAATTCTTAACATAAGGCTATTTACTATTTTATGATTTACTCTTTGAATGACAGAAAACAAAAACGAGACTTACCAATATATTCGGCAAGCCTCGTCATTTATGTCATTTATTGCACATATACACTCATACGCCCACCGAATTATTCGTCAGGATGATGATGGTGATGATATGCAACGATATTCTTCATGTTCTCTGTTTTTTGATGCGACAAAAGTAAACTAAATGTTTGAAACGTCAAAAGAATTATCACAAAAAGTTTGATTTCTCTTTCAAAATTATCCTATTCACCACTGATTATACAGATTAACGTGAATTCTAAGACTGAGAACTCACGTTAATTCATAAGCAGTTCGGGGTTTATTGTTTCTTTGCCACCGGGGAGGGCAGAGTTCCTCGGTGCCGAAGGGGGTGTTCCCCGGTGCCGACCCCCATGCTCCTCGGTGTCGAGCCCCTTGCTCCCCGGTGCCGGAGAAATACCCCGTTCAAAAGGTGTTTGGAATGGGGCCCTCAAATCAGCGGCAATATCTCCTCCGGCTCCACCTCGCAGCGATGGAAATGCATTTCCGCCTCCGCTTTCTCCTTTGGGAAGGTAAAATAGGTACATGTAGCCTCAGTGCAAAGTTCCCCCATACTATTATATAAACGCGCTTCTATGATGGCAATATTCCGTTTCTGTTCACGAAGCGAAGCCCGCAATACCACATGCGTATCATTGGTCGATATGGACTTGCGGAAACGGGTTTCCATTTTCGATGTCACCCCACCGGTCTGCAGTTTACGGAACACTACCCAGCCACATATTTCATCCAGCAACACCGACTGTATGCCTCCATGCAGCGTATTCAGCCATCCTTGATACTCCGGGCGCGGTTTCCAAATGCTCACCACTTCGTCACCGTCCTCGTAAAACTCCATTCTCACACCTGTTTCATTGTCGGGAGAGCAACCGAAACAGTTGTAGCCCTCCATATCTTTCCACGGATTGATAATCTTCTTCATTGTATATTATTTCGTATGATTCAGATTTATAAATTTGCTCTATAAATGTCCAATATTAATCATTCTAATTGAAAACTACAAATTATTGAGACCTATTTCAAGAAAAATCATCGGGATACTGTTCAAAAACCGGTTATTTTATTTAGCTTTGTATAAATGGAAGAAAACAATAAGATGCAAAGAGGAGCCTTTTTCTGTTTATGGATATTGTTTACATTCTCATTGTTTGCGCAAAACAATGAGAATGGTTCTACTACCGTATGCGACAGCACCATACATCATAAGAAAAGTTTTGGAAAAGCGTTGAAGGAATTCCTTAACTTCAGCAACTTCGACACGACCTATATAGGTCCCAACCGATACAATTACGCTCTGATGCTCGACCATTTCACCAATTACGAATACTACTCTGTGAGCAATGACGGCCAGCGGCTCCGCTTCTCGCCCAACCCGCACAACAAGATAGGCGTCTACTTCGGATGGCGTTGGATATTCTTGGGATGGGCTGTAGATGCAGACTGGCTCTATGGAAAGAAAAGCAAAAAAAAACGTGGCACAGAATTCGACCTCAGCCTTTACAGTTCCAAACTGGGGGTGGACATCCTCTACCGTAGCACCGGAAACGACTACAAGATACACAAGGTCTCAGGCTTTTCCGAAGAGATTCCTTCCAACTATTCCGAAAATTTCAATGGGTTGAAAGTAAAGATGAAGGGACTGAACTTGTATTACATCTTCAACAACCGGCGTTTTTCCTATCCGGCCGCCTTCAGCCAGTCCACCAACCAGCGCCGCAACGCAGGTTCTTTCATTGCCGGATTCTCCGTATCCACCCACAATCTGAACTTCGACTATGCCAAGCTGCCCGAAATCATTCAAGAGAACATGAATTCGGGAATGAAAGTGAAACACATCAAATACACGAACATCAGCCTCAACTTCGGCTATGCCTACAATTGGGTGTTTGCCCGCAATTGTCTCGCTTGTCTGTCGCTCAATCCGGCGGTCGCCTACAAGACATCGCGCATAGAAAAGACAGAAGAACGGGAAACGGATGACTGGTACAAAAACTTCAATATCGACTTTATCCTGCGTGCAGGCGTAGTATATAATAACAGTAAATACTTCGTTGGCACCTCATTCGTAGGGCGGACATACGATTACTACAAGAACAGTTTCTCCCTAAACAATGGGTTCGGCACACTTCAGGTATATGCCGGATTTAACTTCTATCTAAAAAAGGAACATCGGAAAAACAGAAAGTAGAAAGGTACCGCCTACAAGATAAGGATAAATTCTGTAACAATCCTGTAAGCGCCCTTCTTCTATTCAGAGCCACATCAGAAACGGATGTTTTTTCGGATAAAAATCTCCATCCCTGCCACTTCAGGACAACCGGCCCCGACTTCAGTCTCCTACTTCTTATAAGTTGCCAGTTTATTCCTATAATATATCTCCACATCCTTCCAATGATAGTAGGGAGCCAGCTCACTCTCCACCGGCAACTTCATCTCGTGTTCATTGAGCAGTACCTTTACCAGAATGTCATCGTTCCCTTTCTTGCGGAAAAAGACGAACTGGATATTGCTGGCCATCGGAAAAATCCGATAATTCCGCCACGTCTCATCAAGTGTACTCAAATCGGTAGTCTGATAGGCACAATCACCCAACTCCAACAAACAGGCCAAAGGTAGCAGACAAGACTCATGGCCGAAACGCAGAGTGGCACTGTTCTCTTTCTTCACAACGCAGGTATCCGCCGTATCCAATATGTTCTCCAAGAGATTGAATTCCATGAAAGGCACCTCGCCCTTGGTTAGCGGAGACGGACCATAAGAGATATACCAGTTTTTGTTGCTGATTTGCCACAAATCATAACATTCGTCTTTCGTGAAAAGAGAATAAAGCTCCAGATTCGTGTCAAGGCTCTGCATATTGCTTGCCACATCGAACAGTTGGGTCATCAACCTGCCGGCATCCACCTTCCAAGCCACATAATCCTCATTATTGAACAAGGCTTTCATCAGGCGCTCCGGATGCACATGCTCCTTTCTGATGGCAGCCTTGGCAGCAACCACCTCATCCGTTTTCCGTAGTGTCTTGACATAGGGGTCATCATTATTCATATAATACATGTCGTGGAAACTGGCATCGTTTTTGAACTGCAACCGGGGATTTAAAGACTGAAGTTCCAAGCACTCCGCCTCCATCGAAAGGATACAGCGAATAACGATTGTGGAACGTGCATCAACTTGGGCCTGCCCTTTGAATACTTCCGGAAAGTTCTTGTACATTCTCTCGGCAATTCCTTTGTGTTGACGCGCTCCCAACGGCGTAAGCTCTCCGTATCTGCCCTTGGCAATACGGGAAACACTGTCCAGAATACAAAGTGTCCTTTTTCCCAGCTCAGTGAGTACGCCATTCCCATCAGCCTCACGCATCACTGCCAGCGGCTTTTCATAATCATCAGGGTTTATAAGAAACCGTGAACCATGACGGGCGTAATGGCTCAGATAAAAAGGTCTGTAACCGGCAGGAGGAGCAGTCTGCCCCACAGACGGAACGGGATAGGCATAGTAATTGGCTGCCGAACGATGCACATCTGCAAAAATCTCTTCTTTGGCCGTCTGCGCACTCATGCCAAGTACCAGGCAACAAAGGATAGTCAGGAAAACAAAACGTTTCATAGATTATTTATTTTAGACGATTCATTCGTGTGAAATCTCCTTCAAATGTCCCTCCACCTTTCCGAAGAAGGAAGCCAGATGGGAACCATCCACAAAAGCATGGTTTACATAGATGGAAAGAGGGAATACCAGACGGCCTTCACGGGATACAGCCTTTCCGGCAGTCATCAACGGATAACTGCAACCGTTTCCCGCTTCGGCAAGCGTATAAGTTATCGAGGTGAAATACATCTTGGGGACTGCACTCAGATGAACCACATCATAATCGCCTTGCTTGGCAAGAATCTTTTCGGCTCCATAAGGGTCACCGTCCTCGGGTATGTTTGTTATCAAGGCATAGGCTTCGGCATAGAAACGCTCAAAGTCTTCGTGGTAGGGAATGCGCACGGTATAGAATGTTTTTCCGGGAACAGCTATCGGAGAAATGATGTCCACCCGGTCGTGAAAAACGACCCGGCCTTCCTTGTCGGTACGGTAACGGAGTTCATCAACCTCATTTGCCGAACGCACCACGGCATACAGATAATAAAGGAAAAAGGAGCGCTTCGCAGCTCTGGCTGCCGCACTGGCTTCCGTGCAATCAATCTCTGTGGTAACAGAATACCAAGAATTTACAAAACTGCGGAAAAAGCCGTAGTTGTCCCGGCGTTCCCAAGCATCAATGTCTATAATGTGTTTCATATAAAAGGGGGATATTGCGAAAAAAGGATGCCATTTGACAAGCATCCTTTTTCCTATTCGATTTATTTTTCTTTCTTATAATTCTCCAGTCCTGTCTGCAGGAACTCGATATATTTAGGAATATCTTCGTCGTAGGAGTAAGACTTGTTGAGTGGCTTGCCTTCGTTGTCTATCAGCACATAGAAAGGCTGCGCATTGGCACCGAACTTGACACGCTGCAGATAGCTCCACTTATCACCTACCGTACGCAACGTACGTTCCGTACCGTTCTCCACAATCTTCACGGGAGAAGGGAGCGGAGTCTTGTTGTCAACGTAGAGTGTGATAAGTACATAGTCATTGTTGATAATGTCGCTCACCTTCGGGTTTGTCCAAACGGCAAGTTCCATCTTACGGCAGTTCACGCAACCATAGCCGGTAAAGTCGAGCATCACGGGCTTACCATGCTGGCGGGCATACTCCATGCCGAGGTCGTAATCATCAAACTTGGCGTGCACCTCATTATTATAAAGGTTGAAATCCTGCGTCTGCATGGGCGGTGCAAAAGCACTGACAGCTTTCAACGGAGCTCCCCACAAACCGGGAACCATATACACGGCAAATGCCAGTGAAGCCAACGCCATGAAGAAGCGGGGTACGCTGACTTTCGTATCGTCATCATCGTGCGGGAACTTGATTTTGCCCAGCAAGTAGAAACCAAGCAGAGCAAAAAGCACAATCCACAAGGCTAGGAATGTCTCGCGGTCAAGGATACGCCAGCCGTAAGCCAAATCTGCCACTGAAAGGAACTTCAAGGCAAAGGCCAGCTCCAAGAAACCAAGTGTCACCTTGATTATATTCATCCATCCGCCGGACTTGGGCATGGATTTCAACCAAGACGGGAACAAGGCAAACAGAGTGAAAGGCAACGCCAAAGCAATGGCAAACCCCAGCATGCCAATGGCCGGAGCCACCACGCTGCCCGTCGTGGAAACCTGTACCAGAAGGAATCCGATAATGGGTCCCGTGCAGGAGAAAGAAACCAGTGACAAGGTAAATGCCATCAGGAAAATGCTGAGCAAACCACTTGTGGCCTCAGCCTTGCTGTCTACAGCCGTACTCCATTTGGAGGGCAACGTTATTTCGAACGCTCCGAAGAAAGAAGCGGCAAACACCACCAGCATCAGGCAGAAAAGGATGTTGAACACTGCATTCGTAGAGAGTGCGTTCAGTGCACTGGCGCCAAAGATCAACGTAATGGCCAAGCCGAGCGTAACGTAAATCACCACAATGGATGCACCGTATGTCCAAGCATCGCGGATGCCTTTTTTCTTGTCTTTGCTACGCTTCAGGAAGAAGCTGACGGTCATCGGGATTATAGGCCAAACACAAGGGGTAAAGAGCGCCAGAAGCCCACCGGCAAATCCCGTAATAAAGATATAAATCCAGGACATATCTTCCTGCGAAGTGGTCTCGCCCAAAGAATTCAGTTCACTGATAACCGGCTTCCAAAGGTCCATTTTGTCCATCACATTGATTACCGTCGGACCGTCTGCACCACCGATGACAGCAACAGAAGCCGTGTCGGAGACAAGTTCCTGCTTTCCCGGCTGTTCTTCGGCTTTCGCTTCAGCCGTAGCGACGGTAGCCTCTTTCGCAGCACCTCCTGTCTTACCTGAGAATTTGAAAGGTACTTGTGTAGGCGGCAGGCAATTTTCATCATTGCAAGCACCGTATTCCAGATACCCTTCTATCTGATAATCGCCACCCGTCAATTTCAGCTTCTGCACAAACTGGGCTGTATTCTCAAAATAGCGCACCTTCATTTCAAACAACTTATCGAAAGTTGAGACTTCCTTACCTACGGGCTTCAATTTACCAACCATCTCAGCTCCGGAAATTTTCTCCACATTGAAAGTTGCCGAAATAGGGCCACCATCACCCAAGTCGGTAGAATAGACATGCCAGCCTTTATCAATAGCAGCCGTAAAAACGGCCTCTGCTTCACCGGCAGCCAGAGTCTTCAGTTCGGACTTGAACTTGACGGGGTCTTGTATCTGCGCTTGCAACGCCACAGCGAAAAGCAACAGAAATAAAGGGAAAAGTAATTTCTTCACGTATTCTTATATATTAATTATTAAATTCATTGGCTCTGTAGAAAAAGACTACAACTCATAGTCCACGCAGGCACGGCTCTCTTTCACAGCAGCGATAAGCTTACCGGCAGCCACATGGTCGGGATGGGTGGCATAGTATTTAACGTCTTCCAACGTATCGAACTCACTGTAAAGAGCAATACTCCAAGTTTCGGCAGGATTGATGTTCAGTCCGACTTCAATCTTGCGGATAACAGATATTTTAGCAGGAAGCGCTTCAATAGCTGCCTTAAAATTATTCATTGCAGCCAACTTTTCTTCAGCCGGTGCCTCATCTTTTAACTTAAATAATACAATGTGCTTTACCATAACTTTGCTATTTAAATAATTTATCCTTATATTTGTCAGCCTAAGCGGCTGTTTTAACAACTGCAAAAACAGTACAAGTTGAGTGCAAAAGAGAATTCATTTCATTTTGCCAAGACACAACTTGTTTTCATGCAACAAAAATACTGGTTTTGTTTCAAATATACACTTAAACGGATGTTAATAATAGGAATTGCAGGTGGAACCGGATCAGGAAAAACCACCGTCGTACGTAAAATTATCGAAAGCCTACCGGCTGGTGAAGTGGTATTATTGCCACAAGACTCATATTACAAAGACAGCAGCCATGTACCTGTAGAAGAACGGCAGAACATTAACTTCGACCACCCTGATGCCTTCGAGTGGAGCCTACTCTCCAAACACGTTGCCATGCTGCGCGAAGGAAAAGGTATTGAACAACCCACCTATTCATACTTGACATGTACCCGCCAACCCGAAACCATCCATATCGAGCCTCGAGAAGTTATCATCATTGAAGGCATTCTTGCCTTGTGTGACAAAAAACTGCGAAGCATGATGGACCTCAAGATATTTGTAGATGCTGACCCCGACGAACGCCTAATCCGCGTAATACAGCGTGACGTGGTGGAACGCGGACGTACAGCCGAAGCCGTCATGGAACGTTATACCCGCGTACTGAAACCCATGCACCAGCAATTCATAGAGCCTTGCAAACGATATGCAGACCTCATCGTGCCGGAAGGCGGAAACAATCAGGTAGCTATTGATATATTAACCATGTATATCAAAAAACACTTAGGGAATTAATTGGTAATGAGAATGGAGGATTAAGAACGCAATAAATCAATGAGATATGAACAACCTATTTTCTCTCACCAAACATCAATCCTCCATTATCAATTCTCCATTATCAATTCTCCTATTGCTATTGCTTTGCTGCAGTGCAGGATGTCGCGGAGGTCACCATGCCGAAAATAAAGAAGCTGATGACCTGCAACAGATAAAGGATAGCGGAGAACTGGTTGTATTGACACTGTACAGTTCCACTTCCTACTTCATCTACCGTGGCCAGGACATGGGATTCCAGTATGAGTTAAGCGAACAGTTTGCCAAAAGCTTGGGAGTAAAGCTGAGAATAGAAGTAGCCCGGAATGTGCACGAACTTATAGAAAAGTTGTTGACAGGTAAGGGAGACCTCATTGCTTACAATCTTCCCATCACTAAAGAGTGGAAAGACAGCCTGATTTATTGTGGTGAGGAAGTCATCACACACCAAGTCATCGTGCAACGTAACGGTGGACGCACCAAACCACTGAAGGACGTGACAGAACTCATCGGGAAAGATGTATATGTAAAGCCCGGGAAATATTATGAACGTCTGGTCAACTTGGACGAAGAACTTGGAGGAGGCATCCATATCCATAAAGTGACCAATGACAGCATCAGTGCAGAAGACCTCATCACCCAAGTAGCACAGGGAAAAATCCCCTATACAGTAGCAGACAATGATGTGGCACAGCTCAATATGACCTATTACCCCAATCTGAATATCGGACTTTCCATCAGCTTTGACCAACGTGCATCATGGGCGGTCCGGAAAGACTGCCCGCAACTGGCAGCTGCCGCCAATAAGTGGCATGAGGAGAATATGACTTCACCGGCCTATACAGCAAGTATGAAACGGTATTTTGAAATCAGTAAAGCCATTCCTCATTCCCCCATCCTCTCTCTGCGGGAAGGGAAAATTTCCCATTATGACAATTTGTTCAAGAAATACGCTCCCGAGATAGACTGGGATTGGCGTCTGCTGGCATCCTTGGCGTATACAGAATCCAACTTCGACTCCACCGCAGTATCTTGGGCCGGTGCCAGAGGACTGATGCAACTGATGCCTGCCACAGCCCGAGGCATGGGAATCCCCGAAGGGAAGGAACAGAATCCTGAAGAGAGCATAAAAGCTGCCGTGAAATACATAGGTGCCACAGCCAGAAGTTTTTCCAAGATTCCCCAGGAAGAACGCATCAACTTTGTACTGGCATCCTATAATTCCGGTATCGGACATGTGCTGGACGCCATGGCACTGGCCGAAAAATACGGCAAAAACAAATACGTCTGGCGTGATAATGTAGAAAACTTTATTCTGCTAAAAAGCAATGAAGAGTATTTTACCGACCCCGTCTGCAAGAACGGTTATTTCCGTGGCATCGAAACTTATAACTTTGTAAGGGATATTACTTCACGCTTCGAACAATACAAGAAGAAGATAAAAAAATAAAGAGTGGTTAGGGGTTAGTGATTAGGGGTTAACAATACGTACATTATGTACACTTAGCTAATCACTAACCACTAATCACTAATCCCTAAAACAGTTTCAGTCTATTTTTTCTCGCTTCCTCCAAGGAAACGGTTTTCACTTGTGTTTCCCGGTTTCTCTCGCACAGTTGCTGGTACTTCTCATGCAGTTCTTCTTCCAGTTCTTCCTTTGTTTTAGGATTCATCAGTTTAGCCGCTACTGTGGCATTCTGCGAGGCATCCTTCAAGTGAATTACCGGAGCATGATAGACCGGTGCAATCTTCAGAGCAGTGTGAAGCGGTGAAGTCGTGGCACCACCTATCAGCAATGGAATGTCCAGGCCGGCCTTTTCCAACTCAATGGCTACATGCACCATCTCGTCCAGCGAAGGGGTTATCAGGCCACTCAGCCCTATCATGTCTACTTTTTCCTCCATGGCACGCTGCACAATGGTTTCGGCAGGAACCATGACACCAAGGTCCACTATATCGTACCCGTTACAGGCCATTACTACTGAAACAATATTCTTGCCAATATCGTGTACATCACCTTTCACTGTAGCCAGCAACACCCTTCCGGCAGCAGTGGCACCTTCTTCCTTCTCCGACTCAATCACGGGTTGTAGGATGGCAACCGCTTTCTTCATGGTACGTGCCGTCTTCACAACTTGCGGTAGGAACATCTTACCTGCCCCAAACAAATCACCGACATGGTTCATGCCTGCCATCAAAGGACCTTCAATAATGGAAACGGCTTTGGGATATAGCTTCAACGCTTCGGCAAGATCCTCTTCCAGGTAATCGCCGATGCCCTTTGTCAATGCATACTTCAACCGCTCTTCCACAGAAGTCCCCTCTCTCCAGGCAAGTTGGGAATGGGCAGCAGCCTGCTGCTCTCTTCCGGAAGTCTTTGCTGCCTCAGCCTCCGCTTTCAAGCGTTCGGCTGTTTCTATCAGACGTTCGGCAGCATCGGGACGGCGGTTCAGTACCACATCCTCTATGCGCTCCAATATATCGGCGGGAATATCGGTGTAAAGAACGGAGGTTGCCGGGTTTACAATACCCATATCCATCCCCTCACGGATAGCATAATAAAGGAATACGGCATGCATCGCCTCACGGATGTAATTATTGCCACGGAAAGAGAAAGAAAGGTTACTTACCCCTCCACTGACATGTGCACCGGGCAGATTCTTGCGTATCCATCCGGTGGCACGGATAAAATCCACAGCGTAATTGTTATGCTCGTCCATACCGGTTGCCACAGCAAGTACATTCGGATCGAAAATTATATCATGAGGATTGAAACCGACCTTGTCCACCAAAAGACGGTATGCACGTTCGCAGACCTCAATCTTACGTTCATACGTATCTGCTTGTCCTTTTTCATCAAAAGCCATCACCACGGCTGCTGCGCCATATTGCCTGATGGTACGTGCATGCTCCAGGAATTTATCTTCCCCCTCCTTCAAGGATATGGAGTTGACAATGGGCTTGCCTTGCAGGCATTTCAATCCGGCCACAATCACTTCCCACTTGGAAGAGTCTATCATGACGGGGACACGGGCAATCTCCGGCTCCGAAGCTATCAGATTGAGGAAAGTTGTCATTTCGGTCCGGGCATCCAGCAGTCCGTCATCCATATTGATATCAATGACCTGCGCACCGTCTTCCACCTGCTGGCGGGCAATGCTGAGAGCCTCGTCGTATTTCTTTTCATTAATCAGGCGCAAAAATTTGCGCGAGCCTGCCACATTGCAGCGTTCACCCACATTCACAAAGTTATTTTCCGGCTTCACTTCCAGAAGTTCAAGTCCCGAAAGCCAAAGATTTTCCGGTCTGGGAGCCGGTTTATGGGGGGGTGCACCGGCAATCAAGGCAGAGTACTCGGCAATGTAGGCATCCGTTGTTCCACAGCAGCCACCGATAATATTCACCAAACCCTCATGAATATACTCTTTTACTTCACGAGCCATATCGGCAGGAGTCTGGTCGTATGTCCCCAAACTGTTGGGCAATCCGGCATTGGGATAAGCACTGATGTAGTAAGGTGCACGGGCAGCAAGTTGCTCCAGAAAAGGCTTCAACTGACGGGCGCCAAAGGAGCAGTTCAGCCCTACAGAGAATATGTCGGCATGTTGCACAGAGGCCAGAAAGGCTTCCAAAGTCTGCCCCGACAGCGTACGCCCTCCGACATCGGAAACGGTTACAGAGAGCATTAAAGGTACCCGGATTCCCGTAGTTTCCATTGCCTGCCCGGCGGCAAAGATGGCAGCCTTGGCATTCAGTGTATCAAAAATGGTTTCTACCAGCAAAGCATCCACGCCACCTTCGAGCAGTGCTTCCATCTGTTCACGATAGGCATCGGCCAGTTCATCGTAGCTCAAAGCGCGAAAAGCCGGATTGTTCACATCGGGACTCATGGAGCAGGTTTTGTTTGTCGGTCCTACGGAACCTGCTACAAAACGAGGTTTGTCGGGAGTAAGGGAAGTAAATTCGTCCGCTACTTCGCGTGCCAGGCGCACGGCGGCAAGATTCATCTCGCGTACATAGTCCTGCACATGGTAGTCGGCCATGCTGACGCGGGTGGAACTGAACGTATTTGTTTCGATGATATCCGCACCTGCTGCCAGATACTTGCGGTGAATGTCCTGTATCACATCGGGACGTGTCAGGCAAAGCAGGTCATTGTTACCTTTCATCTGCCCGGGAATCTGCGAAAAGCGTTCGCCCCGGAAATCTTCCTCTGTCAAGTTGTACTGCTGTATCATGGTGCCCATTGCACCATCCAGAATAAGGATGCGCTCACGCACCAAACTGCCAAGTTTGCTCATATTGTATTAATGTACTAATGTGTTTAATGTGCCAATATGCTAATGCCCCTGCGGCACAACTGCGCTTTCTATGGCGCAGCCAATTAGCATATTGGCACATTAAACACATCAGCACATTAAATAATTATCTTTTGAACATACGCGCCATATCGCGTTTGTCATCTTTTTCCTTCAGTGATTCGCGCTTATCATATTGCTTCTTACCTTTGGCAAGGGCCACAACAAGTTTTGCCAAACCTTTTTCATTGATAAACAAGCGCACGGGAACAATGGTGAAACCCGGATCTTTCGTGCCGCGCATCAATTTTTCAAGTTCTTTCTTATTCAACAAAAGCTTGCGCTCCCTGCGTGCATTGTGATTATTGTACGAGCCATAGAAGTATTCGGCCACGTGCATGTTCTTTACCCACAATTCACCATTTGCAAAGTAACAGAACGTATCGACCAAGCTTGCTTTCCCCAACCGGATAGACTTGATCTCTGTACCCGTAAGCACAATACCGGCCGTATAGGTGTCCGTCAGTTCGTAATCGAACGTGGCACGCTTATTCTTTATATTTACAGGAGCTTGTTTCATAACATTTATCAGTTTAGCACTACCGTCAGCTTATTGAATATCCATTCAATCACTATCGGACAAGCTATTAACAAAATAGAAGAAAGAATGGTGAAACGCAAGCGGTCTTTTTCTGCTATCTGCATCACCTTTTTACTTCCTTCCCACACCACATACACGATATAGAATTGGAGCAATAAAGCCATAATGCCGAAATTCGGCAATATGCCGATAACAATCCTCAGCATAAACACCACCACCAGTGCATAACCTGCAAACTGTTGCGCCAAAGGAATATCACTGTCCAGCATAAACATGCGGACACGCAATCCGTTGATGAGATAGGCTGCCAAAAAATATCCTCCAAACAAGGATACAGCCACAGCACAGCATTGTGTCATGGCATACTGAAAGCTTTGCGGCCCGTCCCATCCCATCTTCATCAAAGAACCGATGAAAACTGACAACCCGCATAAACCAATCATAGGATAGACAAAAGCAGTAAATACTTTTCGCCTATCCTCTAAACTAATTTCCTCCCAAGCACGGGCCGGAGAGGAAATCAGTAGAATTGCTATATGAAATAAATCTTTGTAATTCAATTTTTAATTAGTTAAAAAGGATCTACCACAGTATACTTAGTCAGTTCATCCTTCTTATCTTCCAACGCATCACTTGCATTATCCTTTGTCTCGTTTGCATAGATGACATAGCTTGTCGGATTTCTACCGGCAGTTGCAGTAAATTGCTCCAAAGCTCTGCTGATATCAAATATTTTATATGAAAGGACACCCTTTTTCGCTTCCGTTTCCGTTGAATTATGACGCAAATAGAAAACAATTTCAGAATCTCCAGATTTCACTTCACTTCCATTATATACCAGACTGAAATTATGTTTATTCAAAGACTCTGTAGAAGCCTCTTTCAGCAAAAAGATAAGAGGAAGAATCAATTTAGTTTTATCATAGAACATAAATTGAGCACTATTATTCATATTAGCACCATCTCCTATCTGGAGTACAGTTGCACTCTCATAAGTTTCACCATTATCAGTAGCAACAATAGAGGAACTATAAGTCATTTTTTCTAAAATAGTGATAGTTGCATCAATGTTTTTTGTATTCTGATCTATCTTTTGTGTATCTGAATCATAAGAATATTGGAAATAAACATAATCGCCCGAATACATGTTCAAATCTGCCGCAGTGTTTAATGCATTAAAATTAATCCCACTCGGCGTTTCGATTATTATTTTCGGAAAAGACTCGACTATTTTTCCAAAAGTCACACCACTCACAGTAGGATCACTTTCACCTAAACATGAAGTCAAAGAAATGCCCATCAACAAAGTCAAGGCAGCCATCAAGAATTTTAATTGTTTCATCTTACTTATAAATATTAGAGTTTGCAAATTTAGATAAAAGAATTGAGTAATATAATACTCTCCTCGTTTTTTCATTGTTTTTTAAGATTAAATGAAAGATTAATCTAAATACTGCAACCCGCAATATTGTTTTAACCTTTATTTAGAGAATCGAAACATCCATATCAGTAGCAATCCCTTTATACCATATATATTAACGCCAGTTCGATAAATTTGAATAATAGAGTTTCTCTCCAAATCCATCGGATTCACACGTGCTATTAAAATTACCAGTTTGTAATAAAATGTATAAAGAAAGCATAGGCAAATGACCTTTAAACACGAAACTCCCAGAAAGCAACGGCTGCCGCCGCCGCCACATTGAGAGAATCAACACCATGCGCCATAGGGATACGAACCACATAGTCGGCTCCTGCAATTGCTTCGTGTGAAAGCCCATCGCCTTCGGTGCCCATCACGATGGCCAATCGAGGTTCGGCCTTCAAGACCGGATTGTCTATGGAAATGGAATTGTCCGTAAGTGCCATGGCCACCGTGCGGAAGCCCAACTCACCAAGCACATCGAGAGGACCGTCCATCCACGTCCACGGCACAAGAAAAACCGTCCCCATGGATACCCGGACTGCACGACGGTTCAGAGGGTCGCAAGAATTCCGCGTCAACAACACGGCATCCATGCCAAGAGCCGCCGCCGAACGGAAGATGGCTCCGATATTGGTGGTATCCACCACACCGTCGATGACAACAATACGCCGGGCTCCCCGGCAGACTTCCTCCATACTCCTCGGAGCCGGGCGGCGCATGGCACAAAGAACGCCACGTGTCAGGACGTAGCCGGTAAGCTCGGCAAGCAATTCCCTATCGCTTGTATAGACAGGTATATCCCCACAGCGCCCAATGATTTCGGAAGCATCCCCATGAATATGCTTGTGCTCACACAAAAGAGCCAAAGGCTCATAACCGGCATCCAAAGCTACTTTGATAACCTTGGGGCTCTCGGCTATAAACAATCCTTTGTCCGGCTCAAGGCGGTTGCGCAACTGGGCTTCGGTAAGGGTGCTGAATATCTCCACACCGGGATGGGTCAAAGATGATATTTCGATAACAGGCATATTATCAGGCTTTATATTCCTTTGATTGTTTTCATTAACTGTTCTCCCAGTCCGATGGTATATCCTTGCGATACAAAGACTACCCGATTGAAAGTATCGGCTATGATGAATATCGGCAAACTCTCTTTATGCTTCAGCTTCATGCTTTCTGCAATCTGTGCAGCAATACCGTCCGTATCTATGCCATAGATAATGGTAGAGGGCAAATCGGGGAATGACTCAGGGGTGAACCTGCCGGCTTTGGCCTCATCAGGAAAGAGCAATACCATCTTTCGCCCCCACTTCTCCAAATCTGCCTTGAATGAAGCAATGTCTCGCAACGCATGATTGGTAGGCTCTTGATTGACACCCAGAATGCCTATAACAAAGTAACCGCGTCCACAAGCCTGCAACAGACTCTGCCGGGCTGCGGAGCCATCACCCGACAACGGAGTAAAGAGAGACTCCGAATTAAAGTTCCCGATAACCTGCACTTCATCCTTGCTTTCGCGCATCACCAATTCTATTTCCGTTGTCTTTCCCGGCAGAATACTGAAAAAAGTGGTTTCAGAAAGTACCGCCCCGCTGGCAAGGCGCGTACCTGTCACCAAGACATAATCTCCGGCTTCCAAGGATGCCCCTTCCTTCAACAGGTTACTCCATGTAGTACCACCGCCCATATCCGCATCGCCTTCGTCATAAGAAAGCAACTGCAAACTGCCTTGCGGAGTCTGTTTGGAGAGGGTGAAATGAGAATAGTATTTCGGATTGTCCAACGAGTGGACAGGCTTATAGGAAGCCACCAGTTTTCCCTTCAAAGGAATGATTTCCTCCTTAAGGACAGGCTCCTCCGGATTATGGTTCAAATCCACATCCACTGCGCCATCATCCCCTATCAACTGTACCTTGCCGGTCACTCCGTTGATACGCGCAGGAATTGCCATGCTGCGTGCCATGGAAACGAAGAAGATGTCACGGCTGTGGGCATCAGCCACACGGGCTTTCCAGACACCTTCCGGAGAAATGGGAGCTCCTCCCAGATTGCAGTCATTGTCTATGCGGATATTCCGGACCACCCATGCCACCAGTTTCATCGGCTCTGCCTTGTATGTCTCAGCCTCTTCCTTTGAAACGGCATTCTTGAAGAAGCCCTTATAGGGAGTCAGCATTTCATTGCTTACACGCGGATTGCGCACATACCTGCGGAAATAATCGGCATTCTTGCACATACGGGATTGCATGTGGTCCATCAGTACTTCCAGCGTAACGTCGCGAAGGTCTTTTGCCGAAATCCGTTGCAGCAGGTCCAGCCCTCCCCTCTTGGACTTTTCTGAGCGCAACCGTGCCATGAAGTCGGCAATGACCCGGTGGTTTCCCCTGGAAGCTACCAGAATCCGGGCAACGGCATCTTCATCAAGCTTGTACTGCCGGGCAAAGTAACGTGCCGTCTCATCTGTCATAAATGTAGCCACGTAGGCATTACGGATAGAATCTTCATGGAGCATGCGGCGGTCGTTCGCGGCACGCTGTTCGGGGGTGACCTCCGGTAACTCGGCACTTTCGGGGGGCGGCACAAGTTCGAAGTCCACGGTATGGCCGTCGCCGGCAGTCTTGTCCATCTTCACTGTCAGCGCATGGTCCTTGCCGAAAGACAGTTTGGCATAGCCGAACTGTCCGTCTTTCGATGCCCATACCAGCATGTCGCCTTTACCGGCAGTCAGAAAAGTCTTTCCCTCTGCATCGGTCTGCTTCCGGGCTACGGTATAGAACTCCGCATAATTGTAGAGCTTGAACTCCACACAAGCATCGGACACCGGATTGCCTTGCCCATCCGTCACCGTAACGGTGGCCTTAGCCGTCGGTGCATAGTTACCGATTACATTAATTTCCGTATAATTGGGAGTGACGGACATCACTTCTTCTGTTCCTTCATAACGTCCAAAGACTTTGGTATGCATCAGCATGCCGCGGCTGGCCGGAGCATTGAACCAACCAAGGTTGAGTACCGGTTCCGGTTCGCAAGCTCCAAGGAAATACCATTTCCCGTCCGCCCATGCCTCTACCCACGCATGATTATCGTCTGTATGGGCCCAACGGGGCGTATAGACCTGGCGGGCAGGAATACCTACCGAACGCAGGGCGGCGACCAGCAGGGTGGACTCTTCCCCACAACGTCCGTACGCCGTGCGTACCGTCGCCAACGGCGAACTGGTACGGGCGTCAGAGGGGGTATAAATGGCCTTTTCATGACACCAATGATTCACCTCCAGAATGGCATCGTAAAGGGAAAGGGCTTTCACACGATTCTTCAGTTCTTCGTAAAACACTACCCGTGCACTGTCCAGATGCTCATTGTTCACCCGTGCTGGAAGGACAAAATGGCGGAACAAGTCCTCAGGAACAACTTTTCCCCAAGGCATTTCATCGGCAGCTTTTCGGGAGGCGCGCACGTTCATCAGATGAAATTCTCCGGGATAATCGGCAATGTCTGCCAAAGGCATATAAGCATAAAGGAACTCCAGTGCTTCGCGCTCGTACGGCGTCAAGTCCGTATCGAAAATAGCGAATAAATCGCCCTGCGGCAACCTTTCTTTTTTTTGATTGAAGTCCTGCTCCACACGTTGGCGGTAGGAAGCGTCCGTAATGAAAGAACGTCCGCTGCAAGAGGCCAGCAAACATACCAGTCCGAGGAATCCCAAAAATCGTGCAACTCGTTTCATAATATTTATTGTTGAGGTTGAGCCACAAAAATACGGATTATATTTTAATTTTTACTTCAGATGAATCACCAAAGTCATGTCTTCGGAGAAAGTGAAGCAACATTTGCCGTAGGATGGAGGCCCCATCACTCCTTCGGCATCATTGCTGAACCCGAACTTTTCCAGGGGGATGCCGAAAGCTCCGCTATCCAGTTTCCCGTTTCCGTTCTCGTCCTGGAAAAGGGAAACGGCATACGTGCCGGCAGGAAGTCCCTGGCAGGGAATGGAGAGCGACGTATCTTTCACATCTATCCGGAAGGTAGCCAAGGGTTTCTTCATGAACGTTTCTTCCGAATTGTAGATGGCGACATAGAGATGCCCCTCCGCTTTTTCAATGTCACGCACTTCAATAGTCAGGTTCTGGGCAAAGAGTAACTGGACGGTACTTTGCACTACAAATACTAAAAAAATAATCATTGCTTTCATCTTTGTCTATTTTAAAAGGGTTAAATATTTCATGATAATTAGCTTATACTTGTTGTCTAAAAATTGGATACATCGTAAGCGGCCTTCTTCCCCAAAGTCACATACACGCCTACATAGAAAAAATGGTCGCTGGAGGCCAAGACAGCCTTGTCATCCACCTTGCCGAACTCATTCTTCCGACAAAGGATGTTGGTTACGGAAACATGTACAATCACCTTTCTGCTTGCCAGGAAGGTAATCCCTATATCCAGGCTGTTATAAGGCTTCACTTCATCGTTCATCAGGCCCGGCAGCATAGGGTTATGATAAGGGCGGCCGCTACTGAAACGGTCGGTCACGCTGATAATGGAATGCAGGCGGGGCAAGGAATACTTCAATACACATGCCGCATTATGACGTGTGGCATACTGGGGAGTGGTCAGCTCGGGATATTCCCGATATTTACGTCTGGCCATATTATAAGTATAGGATAATTGGTATTCCAGTTCCTTAAAAGATGCCCTGTCGCGGAAGAACAAGTCTATCCCTTTGCTGTGTCCATAGCCGTTGGAAGTCAAGAATACAGTTTTCGTATCGGCATCCGTTTCCTCCAATGCCAGACGGTCATAATCCTTATAATAAAGTTCTGCTTTATAGAAACGCCCTTCATTGTCGTACTGAACACCCAAATTGTACTGCATACATACTTCCGACATCAACTGCGGCCGGCGCACCAGACAGTCGTTCTCGGGCAACTGTGTATATCGTCCTACAATCCCCGACAGCATCATGTTCCCCCAATAATAGTTCACCG